>VXOZ01000261.1 GCA_009839775.1 Chloroflexota bacterium
TGTCAGCACAACGCGCGCGCCCTGTCCTTGTGCCTCGAAATTACGCCGGGCCTGCAAGAGATTTCCCTCGATGATGTTGTCGCCGAGCATGAGTAGCAAGGAGTCACCATCCGCGAAGTCCCGGGTCAAGCCCAGGGCGTGGGCGATACCCGCGGGACGATCTTGATACGTGTAGTGGAGGCGCTTCAGCCCGAAGTCGCTGCCGTTGCCAAGCAAGCGCAGGAAGTCCCCAGCATTGTTGCCGCCGGTGACGAGCATGATGTCTGTTACACCGGCGTTCACCAGCGCCTGGATCGGATAGAAGACCATCGGCTTGTCATAAATCGGCAGCAAGTGCTTGTTGGTCACGCGTGTCAGCGGATCGAGGCGACTGCCGCTGCCGCCAACCAGAATGACACCCTTCACGCTGTGGGTTCCTTTCCGCTGTCACCTGTAGCCAAATGCGGCATATCTCAATCGACTCGTGGAGCGTCTACGTGGGCACGGATTCGTTGAGCAGGGCCCGCACAAAGCGCTGGCCGTCGAATGCATCCATGTCGTTCAGTTGTTCGCCCGTGCCGACCAACTTGATCGGTAGCTGCAATTCCCGCGCGATGCTGAATACGCTCCCGCCGCGCGCCGTGCTGTCAAGTTTGGTGAGGACAACGCCGGTGACCGGGATTGAATCGCGAAATACCTTAGCCTGATTGAGCGCGTTTTGACCCGTGATGGCATCGATGACGAGCAAGGTCTCGATGGCGGCAGCGCCGACTCTGTTGGCGGCAATGCGCTGCACCTTGCGCAGTTCGTCCATGAGGTTGGCTTTCGTATGCAGGCGGCCGGCGGTGTCCACGATGAGGTGCGTGGCGTTGCGGGCGAGCGCCGAATCGATGGCGTCGAACACGACGGCGCCCGGATCCGACCCCGGCTGTTGGGCAATTATGGGAACGTCTATTCTCTCCGCCCAAACGCGTAGCTGATCGATGGCGGCGGCGCGAAACGTGTCCGCTGCCGCCAACAGGCACATGTGGCCCTGCTCTTTCAGCCACTGCGCCAGTTTGGCCGTCATCGTGGTCTTGCCGGCGCCATTGACGCCTACCATCAAGATGACGGTAAGCGGCTGCACGGAAAGCATCTCTGCCGAGTCAGCGCCAAGCTGTGCCACGAGGAGTTCCTCGATGAGATCGTGCGCGTCCGCTGCCGAATCCAAGTTGGAATTCGCGATACGTTCGCGGGCGCTCTCTATAAGTTCTACGGCAAGATACGGGCCTACGTCGGCCATGATGAGGGTTGCTTCCAGTTCTTCCCAAAAGTCCTCATCGAGCCGGACTCCAGGTCTAAAGAGATCGCGGAGGGCGGAGAAGGCGCCGCCGCGACTCTTCTCAACGCTCTCTTCGAGCGACTTGCCGCCGAATATCTGCTTGAACTGTTTCACAAAGTGGCTTTCCATTTACGCGTATGGACGTCGCTCAGCGGTCTATCTTCCCAAACGCATCTTTCGTTCCACTCCGCTGAGCTTGGACGGAATCTCATGGCCTCGTTCCCGGTGGCTACTGCGTCAGATAGACGCCTACCTCCGCCAGAGAAGTATACTCAGTGCTCCCATAGTTACTGAGGATCACCAGTTTGACATACCACGTAGGCCGCGTTTCATAGGTGAAGCGCTGCAAGAGCGAGCTCTCCGCCAGGGTGAAGGTGCCAACTTGCTCCCACGGCCCCTCTGCCGATTCTGTGCTTACGTATACGCGAAACTCCCGTACCCACGTTTCGGGCGGGCTCTGTTCGCTGGCTTGGAGCGTTACCGCGTTGGAGTACGCTTGGCTACCGGCAAGCACGTTTCTCTCGATGGCAAAGACGAATTCTTGGGGGAAGGCGGCACTCTCGGAGCGCCAATCCGGCACTTGTGTATCCGCCCAGCCGTCAACCAGGCGTTTCGCCAGGTGGTCGCCCTCCTCCCGCTCGCTCGAAGCAGCGACAACCTGCCCCCCAACAATCGCTTCAACGAGATTGAGCCCTTCAGTTGTCTGCAGCGTGCCGCGGAAGGCGCGTGCCACGCGCGCGGCCTCTTCCGGCTCAAGCGTGATCGAAGCAAGCTGCCTGCCGATGATGCCGGCTGCCGCCGCGATGAGGATGAAGAAGAGCAACGTAAACACCACCGAGGAGCGGCGCGGCGCAACGTCCTTGAGTTTTTCAAGAAAGGGACGTTGGCGGCGCGCTTGGATGGCATCGTAATGTGTTGCGCAAGGCTGGCAAAAGTTACGTTGGCCGCGTGCTGTCAAACACTCTTTGCAGTAGACGGTGCCGCAGCGATCGCACCGATCGGTGGTCTTGCGATGCGGATGGTTGTAGCACGAGTACTGCTCACGCAGCAGAATCCTTGCCATAGCGACTGCCCAGGAACGCAATGCCGAGATTGCCATAGACTGCGCCGTATGCCGGGAGTCCCCCAGCCGTTAGCGGCAGCGGACAAGGCTAGCGAACGGGACGCGGCTCCCGCTCAGCATCGGTGACACGTTCGTTTACGTAGACATCTCCGTTGCGGATTTTGAGGTTAGAGAAGCAGTCCGGATTTATGCACACCCACGCCTTGAACGTCACCGAAGCGCCTTGGCCGCCAAAATCGGAAAACGGCACCAGCACGCCCGTATGGCATTGCTGACATTGGGGGAAGTTGATCGTGGTTTCCATTGGTCCCTCTTCCTGTGTCCTCAGCCGCCACTTCTTTACATTTTCATTCGGTAGAAGTCATGAGTCTTATACACATATGACGCAGCCGCCGAA
>VXOZ01000050.1 GCA_009839775.1 Chloroflexota bacterium
TATTCATTGCCACTTTGTCCGTGGGGGCTTTGCCCCCGCATGCGACAACATTGGGAAGACTCCGGCACCGCGAGCGTGGGAGGCGCAAGCAGCTACCTGGCAGTAGTCACAGCTTGCGACAGTGTGCTATTGTCCCCGTAATGAATGCCATTGGATTGCGCTGATTGAGGATTAGACAGACTGGTTGGTGTTGAAAGGCTAGCGATGCAACGGATCGCGCGTGAGCACTATACGTACAGTTTCGATAAGGACGTGCCGGCGATAGCCGAGATCGAGTCGGGGGATCGCCTTACGTTGGAAACGCACGACTCTTCCACCGGACGCATCAAGCGCCGTGAGGACCTGGACTACTACCTTTCCGTCCGCAAGACGCGCGAGTCGAATCCGGCGTGTGGGCCGGTCACCGTGCGCGGTGCCATGCCGGGCGATGGGCTCGACGTGCGCATAGAAGAAATCAAGCTTGTCGCGCCTGGCATTCTGCGCTTTACGCCGGGGTTCGGCATTTTGAACGATGCGGCAGACTTCCCGGCTATTGTGATGGTGGATGTGCAGGATGATACCCTCGTCTTGGACAACGGCATTCGCCTACCGGCCAGACCGATGGTCGGCGTCGTGGGCACCGCCTTGCCGGATCGGGTGGTCTATACCGCCGATCCCGATATCAACGGGAGTAACATGGACTGCAACAGCATTGCCGAGGGAACGGTCGTGCATTTGCCGGTGTGGGTACCGGGGGCGCTGTTCGGACTGGGTGACGTACACGCTTCCATGGGCGATGCGGAGTCCACCGGCGGCGCAATCGAGATTTCCGCCGACGTGACCGTGCAGATCGACGTCGTCAAAGATGCCGGCTGGCAGAAGGTGTGGTGGGAGACAGAGGAATCCTGGATAACGTACGGACACGGCGAAACCCTGGAGATCGCCACGCGGGAAGCGGTGGCAGACATGTCAGGGCTGCTCTCGCGCCAACTGGATGTTCCCTTCCATGAGGGTTTCATGCTTATCAGCGCCTATGGCGACGTGCGCATCGGCCAAGCCGCCAACTGCGGCCTTGACGTGACATCGTGGGTAGAGTTTCCTAAAGTAACAAGAAAGTGACACCGGCGCAGTTCCTATTACGCTGACGTGGAGGGTGCCATGAGCGAGTCAAAACCCCCAGACGAAAACGAAGATGACATAAGACCTGTACGCGGCCCCCAGGACTCTGGCGACCTAGAGGCGCAGTGGAAGTCCCAACGCGAGCGCACCATTGGCATTATCGTCATCGGTGTGGTTGCCGTCGTCGCGTTGTTTGCCTTCATCATCTACCCACGCTTCTTGCAGCCGGCCCAACAGCAAGCCGTTGCCAACATGCGCGGCGGCACGGAAGTAGCGGCGCAGGAGCACTTCCAACGCTCAATCGAGTACATCAACGAATACGACTTCACTGGCGCCATGCGGGAATTGGATAGCGCCGTAGAGTTGGACGGCGCGAATCCGCAGTACCGCATGCTCCGCGCTATCGTGGCCGTGCAACTTGATCGCTTTAGCAAGGCACTGGACGACCTCGACACCGTCATCGAGGCGGATCCCGGTATGGTGGACGCCTACGGGATGCGCGCCAACGTCTACTTGCTGCAGGAAGACTACGAACGGGCGCTGGAAGACGCTAGTTACGCGCTTTCGTTGGATCCCGAGACCGCCCACCGCTACCTGACCCGGGCGAAAGTGTATCAAGGCATGGGCGAGTACGAAAAGGCGTTGGAGGACGCCGACGACGCGATACTCATCGATCCGGCGAACCCTGAGGCCTATCGCGTACGGGCGTATCTGGGCATCAAGGTAGGCGCCTGCATGAACGCCTTGGCGGACGCCAACGTGGTTACGCAAATGGTGCCGGACTACTCCGGCGCGTACCTGGCGCGCATCGCCGTCTATCTGGCGCTGGAGCAGTACGAGAATGCCATCACCGATGCGACACGAGAGATCAATATGGCGCCGGAAGGCAGTTTTGGGTACAACGCCCGTGCCTGGGCCTACGCCAAGGCGGGAGAATATGAAAGAGCGTTGGAAGATGCCAACCGGTCGATTGAAATCGATGACGAGTGCGCCGAGTGCTACGACACGCGCTCGCTGGCGCAGCTTGGCCTGGGGAACCTCAACGAAGCGGAATCCGACGCGGATAGAGCCTTGCAACTGAGCGACCATGCGAGCTGGGCCTACGTGGGCCGCGCCAAGGTCTTCCTGGCCAAGAACCGGCTCGACGCGGCGCTGGCCGACGCCAACGCGGCGGCGGAAAGCAGCCCGAATGAGCGCGACGTGTTCAGCGTTCGCGCGCAAATCTACCGCGCCATGGGCCGCACCAGCGAAGCCAACCGCGACGAGGCCCGCAAAGAAGCGCTTTCCTGCTAAGGCCCTCTGTCCCCATTCGCTATAGTGAACCCGCAATTGCACGCGAATAAACACCCTCTCCCTGGGGAGAGGGCCGGGGTGAGGGGAAAATCGGGCCGCACAGCCCGCATTATGAAACTTTCGGCGGGGTGCGCAGAAGTTTCCTATGACCTACGCAACAGTACCGGTGTGCGCTTGCTCGCTTTGCGCCACTGCCACGTAAGTGACTCAGGATGGTATGCCCTTCACGTTTAGACTACAGCATGAGCACTAGTTGGATACTTTACAGAGGTCGCGAACGAGATTTTCCTAGACTCCTTCGTGTTCATCAGGTGGCAGGGTGATATTGAATCTTGTATCTCTTACAGGCCCTAAGGC
>VXOZ01000310.1 GCA_009839775.1 Chloroflexota bacterium
CCACCGTGCCTTCCAAGGCGGCGTCTGTAAGCACGCGCGTGGTCTCCTGGAAGGACGCCGCGGCCAGGAAGGAGTCGGTCTGCAGGCTCGACTTGGTAATGCCCAGCAGCATCTGTTCAGCCGTGACCGCCTCGCCGCCTTCCGCAAGAACGCGCTTGTTGGCCTCCTCGAACTTGAGGCGGTCCACGAGCTCGCCGGGCAGGAAGTCGGCATCGCCAGCGTGTTCGATGCGCACGCGGCGCAGCATCTGCCGCACGATGACCTCGATGTGCTTATCGTTGATGTAGACACCCTGCGAGCGGTACACTTTCTGCACTTCGTCGACCAAGTAGCGTTGCACCGCCTCACGCCCCAAGATACGTAGAACGTCCTGCGGGTTCTGCGAGCCCTCGGTGAGTTGGTCGCCGGCGTTGATCTTGTCGCCGGGCTTGACCAGCAAGTAGGCAGACAGCGGGACGCTGTACTCGCGCTCTTCGGTCTCCTCGAAGTTGACGGTGACGAAACCATCTTCCAGGCTTACGCGTCCGGCGACGTGGGCGAAGATTTCGCGTTCAACAATCTCGCCGCCTTCCTCTGAGGTGTCCGCTGCCGGATCATCCTCTCCTGCCTCTTGGCGGGCGAGGACGCTGCCGTATGCCACTTCCTCGCTCTCCGCGACGAGCAGCGTGAAACCGGCCGGCACCTCGATGCGTTCGGCAAACGTCTGCACCGACGTGACGGTGACTTCCAGGTGGTCATCGGCGCGTTCGATGGCCACTTCCCCATCGATGTCGCTGATAGTGGCGACACCTTTCGGCAGGCGCGCTTCGAAGAGTTCTTCCACGCGCGGCAGGCCGCGGGTGATGTCCTCCGTGGCGACGCCGCCGGTATGGAAGGTACGCATGGTGAGCTGCGTGCCCGGCTCGCCGATGGACTGGGCCGCGATGATGCCGACGGCAGCCCCTTCGGCCACCACTTCGTTGCGGGCGAGGTCGCGGCCATAGCACTTGGCGCAAACGCCGACCCGTGCCTGGCAGGTTACGGGACTGCGTACTTGTACGCTCTGCAGACCGGCCTCGTCAATCGCCCGGCCCTCTGCGTCATCGATGAGTTGCCCGGCGTCCACGATGATCTCGCCGGTTTCGGGGTGAATTATGGGATGGAGTGCAAAGCGGCCACTCACGCGTTCGCCAAGCGAATCGGCCACGTCGCGGTCCTGCGGCGCGCGGGTCGTGATACCGATGGCAGCGCCGCAGTCATCCTCGCGGATGATCACATCTTGCGCCACGTCGATGAGGCGGCGGGTCAAGTAGCCGGAGTCCGCCGTGCGCAAGGCGGTATCGGCCAGACCCTTGCGCGCGCCGTGGGTGGAGATGAAGTATTCCAGTACGCTCATGCCTTCACGCAGGTTGGAGCGCACCGGCAGCGGAATGACATTGCCATGCGGGTCGGCCATGAGGCCGCGCATGCCGGCCAATTGCCGCACTTGCTCGAAGCCGCCTTTGGCCGCGCCGGAGGCCGACATCATGTGGATGTTGCCTCCCTCACTCAGATTGTCCCTTACTGCATCTGTTACCTTATCCTGCGCTTCTTTCCATATGCGAATTATGCGGTCGTTCTGCTCCTGTTCTGTAATGAGTCCTCCACGATACGCTTGCTCGATCCGCGCAACTTCCTTCTCGGCATCCGCAAGTATCTCCAGCTTCTCATCCGGCATTTCAACGTCGGACATGGCGATGGTCGAACCGGAGAGCGTAGCGTAGTGGAAGCCGATCTCTTTGATGTCATCCACGAGACGAATTGCTTCCTCCGGGCCGGCCTTGCGCAGAGCGGCATCCACCACGTCTTTCAGGTTGCCCTTATCCATAATCTCCTGCCGGAAGCGCAGGGCGCGGGGCAGAATGCGGTTGAAGAGCACCTGGCCCGGCGTGGCATCGTAAAGCTCGCCGTACTGGAATGGACTGTCGGGGTTTTCCTCACTATCCGGCACGTCGATGGGATTGGCCCTAATCTTGATGAGTTCGCGCAGTCCGACCATGCCCATATCGTGCGCCAGCATGACCTCGTCGAAGTCATTGAAGACGCGCACTTTGGCGTCTTCAGGGTCCAAGTCCCCATTGCCTGCGCCGTTGGTTGGGGTCTCAATGCTGGTGAGGTAGTAGCACCCCAAGACCATGTCCTTCGTCGGACTGACGACGGGCGAGCCGTCGGCGGGCAGCAGCAGGTTGCGGGACGAGAGCATGAGTTCATAGGCCTCTGCACGCGCTTGCCGTGAGAGAGGCACGTGCACCGCCATCTGGTCGCCGTCGAAGTCGGCGTTGAAGGCTTGGCAGACCAGCGGATGCAGTTGCACGGCGTTGCCTTCCACCAGCACCACCTCAAAGGCCTGGATGCCCAGGCGGTGCAGGGTCGGCGCGCGATTCAGCAGCACCGGATGGTTCGTGGTCACTTCCTCCAAGGCGTCCCACACCTCGGACGCGCCGCGTTCGACCATGCGTTTTGCCATTTTCACCGTGGCGGCGTGGCCGCTATCGACGAGTGTGCGCATGACGAAAGGCTTGAAGAGTTCCAGTGCCATGCGCTTGGGCAGACCGCACTGGTGGAGCTTCAAGTCAGGCCCGACGACGATGACGGAGCGACCGGAGTAGTCCACACGCTTGCCGAGCAGGTTCTGGCGGAAGCGCCCCTGCTTGCCGCGCAGCAGGTCCGAGAGACTCTTCAGTTTGTGGCCGGTGGAGCCCGCCACGGCGCGCCCGCGCCGTC
>VXOZ01000362.1 GCA_009839775.1 Chloroflexota bacterium
CAATGGCAGCCTCGGTTAAGGAGTGAAGATCTCGGTGATAAACGAAACAACAATCAACATCGGACTGATGGGTCTCGGCGTGGTCGGCAGCGGCGTCTTGCGTATCATCCGCGAAAAAGCCCGCGTGCTCGCCATGGAAACGGACCGCGATCTGCGCGTGAAGAAGATCCTGGTGCGGGACAGAGAGAAAGCCAGAGGGGTCGACGTCGAACCGGCGTTGCTGACCTGCGATCCCGGCGATATTCTCGATGACCCGTCGATTCACATCGTAATCGAACTGATTGGCGGCGTTGAGCCGGCGTACACCTATGCCAAGCGGGCCATACAGGCCGGCAAGCATCTGGTCACGGGCAACAAGGACGTGATGGCGAACCACGGGCCGGAACTCCTCCGCCTTGCCAACGAGCAGAACGTCGATGTCTACTTCGAGGCCAGTGTCGGCGGCGGCATTCCGCTCATTGGCTCGTTCCGCTCCGACCTGGTTGCCAATGAGATTCATGAAATCTACGCCATCATCAACGGAACTACGAACTACATCCTGACACGTATGTCGCGGGAGGGCGCGGCGCTGGCGGACGTGCTGGCCGAAGCGCAACGCCTGGGCTTTGCCGAAGCCGATCCAACGAAAGACGTGGAGGGCATCGACGCCGCCTACAAGCTCGCCATTCTTACCTCGCTGGCTTTTCGCACCCAAGTCGATCCCGCAGCAATCTACCATGAAGGAATCATGCAGCTTGAGCCGGCGGACTTCCGCTACGCGCAGGACCTTGGCTACGTGATCAAGTTGCTGGCGCTCGCCCGCCAAGACAACGGTCGGTACGAGGCCGCGGTGCATCCCGCATTGGTGCCGCAGTCCGCGCCGCTTGCCAGCGTGGACGGCGTGTATAATGCAGTGTACGTTGTGGGCGACTTGGTGGGGAACGTGATGTTCTACGGCCGGGGCGCGGGCTCGGAGCCCACGGCCAGCGCGATTGTCGCCGACGTGATTGACGTGGCCCACAATATCATCTGCGGTGTGACCAACCGCATTCCCTATAGCATCGATACCGCCAAGTCGCTGAAACCATTGGATGAGATCGAAACGCGCTTCTATTTTCGCCTGTGGGCTGCCGACCGGCCGGGGGTGCTCGCCAAGATCGCGACAGTCTGCGGTACGCACAGCATCAGCATCGCTTCCGTAATTCAGAAAGAGGCGGACCCGGTGAACCAAACTGCTGAGTTGGTGTTTACTACGCACGATGCCTATGAGCGGGCCATGCAGGCTGCCGTGCAGGACATCGCGGCGCTGGACGTGGTAACCAGAGTAGCGGGCTTCCTGCGCATTGTGGACGTGGGCGAGTCTGTGTGAGCGCAGGGACAGGGTTACGAGAGGGAGATTGTGGACGTTCGTCATGACACTACCGCAGCGTCCGTTGCGGCTGAGAACGCCCCGGCGGCATCGGAAGCGGGTCTAAAGGATGATCCAATTGTGAGCGGCGCTGCGCCCGCCGGTCGCAATTTGCTAGCGCACTACCGCGAGTTTCTGCCGGTGACGGAGCAGACGCCGCTCATCGGACGCGGCGAAGGCTTCACGCCGCTCGTGCGCGCCCATGCGCTGGAGAAGCGCGTGGGGTGCGCGGAACTGTGGCTCAAGCTGGAAGGCTGCAATCCCACCGGATCGTTCAAGGACCGCGGCATGGTGATGGCGGTAGCCAAGGCGCTGGAAGAAGGCGCCGAGGCCATCATGTGCGCCTCCACCGGCAATACGAGCGCCGCTGCCGCTGCCTATGCCGCCGCCGCGCAGATCAAAGCAGTGGTTGTGGTTTCCGCGGGCAAGATTGCTTTAGGCAAGCTCGCCCAAGCCCTGATCTATGGCGCGGTGGTCATTGCCCTGGATGGCACCTTCGACGACGCCTTGCGCATTGTGCGTGAGATTACGGCCCGCAACCCCATCACGGTGGTCAACTCCATCAACCCGTACCGGCTGCAGGGTCAGAAGACGGCCGCTTTCGAGTGCAGCGACGTGCTGGGCGACGCGCCGGACATTCTCGCCATTCCGGTCGGCAACGCGGGAAACATCACGAGCTACTGGATGGGCTTTCGGGAGTACCGCCGCGCGGGGCGCACGACCCACCTGCCGCGCATGTGGGGCTTCGAAGCCGCCGGCGCGGCCGCCATCGTGGAAAACCGGCCCATTGAGAACCCCGACACCGTGGCCTCGGCGCTGCGCATCGGCAATCCCGCCAACTGGCAGCGCGCCGTGCGCGCCCGCGACGAGTCCGGCGGCCTGATCGATACGGTAAGCGATCCTGAAATCCTGGACGCCTATAAGCTCTTGGCGGAGGGTGAAGGCGTCTTTGCCGAACCGGCATCAGCCGCCTCGGTTGCCGGCGTCCTCAAACTGGCCGCCGCGGGCGAGGTCAAACCCACCGACCGCATCGTCTGCGTGCTCACCGGCCACGGCCTCAAAGACCCCCAAATCGCCCTGGACGTCGCCAGAGACGTGGTTCCCGCCCCCAACGACGTGCGCGAGGTCGAGAAGCTCCTCGACTTGCGGTAGGGGCCGCCGTGCTGACTAAGACAACCCGTCACGGGCGAGGACAGGCCCAGCGTCTGTCTGCGGAGACCTTTGCACAATTCAAATCAAGGCGAAAGGAACTTCCTCTCCCTGGGGAGAGGATTGAGGTGAGGGGTCCTTTGACCGAAGTTTCCCCTTTAACTATGTGAAGTCAAGATGTAAACGAGCGATGCCAG
>VXOZ01000176.1 GCA_009839775.1 Chloroflexota bacterium
GTCAGTTGTGTATACTATACAGGTTCTGACCTTCCCCGCATTGACGCCTTTCTGCAAGAAGTCGCAGCCAAGCTCGGTTGGAATACGGCCTCCACTGACCGGCTGCGCTCCGCCGGTGAAGAAACTCTAGCGAGTCTGCTGCAGCCGGATAACGCATATCCGACGGAAGAAGTGCCGCGCCTGCTAATCGTCGCACGTCCGGAAGGCAGCGCCGTGGAATTGGAGTTCTTAGCGGTGTTTGCGGAAGAAAATCTGGAAGATCGCCTCGCCCACTTGGAAGAACAGACCGAGACCAGCGACGATAGGGAAGTGTCGTTTCGTCTGCTACGGCACTACGCCACTGCGGTCCAGCATCAGAAGTACCACGGGTTGGACATCGTAACCGTGCGGGTTGAAGGCTCATAGAGAGTTGCTCAGGCGCATTTGAGCCTATTGGAGCACAGTCCCGCCTCAGTCAGTTGTAATCTGTTCGACGAACTCCCGCACTATGGTCGCGCACTCCTCCGGCATCTCCAAAGGCAGGAAGTGCGTAGCATCGGGCAAGAAATCGTAGTCCACGCTGAGTATATCGCTGAGGTCTAGCGTCGGCAGGTACGAGTAAGGCAAGGTTGGATCAGCCCCGACCACCTTTATGGGGCAGTGGAACTTCCCAAAATCCACCAGCACGGCATAGGGGCTGGCATAGTCCACGATCTGCGCTTCATATTCCGGCGGACAGCGCAGTTCAAAGCCCGAGCCCTCTGCACTCTCGCGCAACGTGGCCTGCGCGATAAGTTTCGTCGCCCCGGGAACGGTGTGCCGGAAAGTTGGCGCAAAGCTGAGAAGGTCCTCGAAGTCCTCTCTGGACTTGAACCGAAACGTGCGTCGCCTGGCAAACCCTGCCGCGCGCGTGGCTGCCAGATCGAACTCTTCATAGCTGGCGCCGGGTTTGCAGAGCGGGGGATCAAAGAGGATAAGCGCCGCGTGCCGGCTACCCTTCGTCGGCGAAACGAGCGTAGTCAGAGAAGAGACGGAATGATAGACCCCAATCAAGGGCTTCTCTCCAAAGTGGGCCTCGATCGCATCCAGAATGAGGTCGTGATCGTTGGCGAATGTCGCAACAGTATGTTCCCTCTGTGATGTGAGGGCATTCCAGCCATGGTTTCTCAGGTCATGCACGATGACGTCAAAGTCGTCGGTGAGCAGAGACCAGAAAGGGTAGTAGAGGTCAATGGCCAGACCGTTGCCATGGCACAGCACAAGCCGGGGGCCTTCAGGGTTGCCATGGCGCCGTAATGTGATGATTGTCTCATCGTCCACCGGCACGTCCAACGTGGCGAGGGGCTGAGGCACTTGCCAAATTGCATCCGAGTCTGTCATTGAGATACTAGTCTTTCCTCGCTGAGGCTGCGTCTAATTCATATGCTACAGCAGCCGCGAATTCCCGGTTGCCGAGGTCTTCGATTTGCCACGTGACCTCGGGCAGCCGTGACAACCGTAGCATACCGCTCTCTTTGCCGCCTAACATCGCAGTGGGAATCCTGATGCACGTTGCATCTAGCGCGAATCCCTCACCCAGCGCCTTCAATACCGCTTCCTTGAGAGTCCACAGCTTGAAGAAGAGGCGTGTTCGCGCCTGTCCTTGGGTCAAGGCAAGTGCCGTTCTTTCTTCCGGACCAAGCACGGTATCAATAAGCAAACGAAGGTCACGCTGCGCGTCGCGTTCCTCGATGTCCACGCCCAAGCGTCCGGTTGGAGCGTACGCCACCAGCCCGTGATTCCCGCTGTGGCTCACGTTGAAGCTCATAGGAGCGGGTTCATCTTGCACAAGGGCATATGGCTTTCCAAAGCGAGACGTGCGAAAGCCAAGCTGCTCGTTCTGGCAACGCAGTTCCTCACAGAGAACAGCGCGCAGAGCGGCGCGACAGAGAGAAAAGCGACGGCGCGGCCCAGCATGCGCGAAGCGCCGCCAGCGAGCTTGCTCCTGCTCATCGAGCCATGCCAACGCTTCACCTTCACATTCCTTTTCAGGTGATAGGTCAACGTGGATGATTGATACACCGCCAACAGTCCTGAAGTGGCGCCACCAACTATTGTCAATTGTTGGCATAATCATGCACGACCACAATGAGATTTACAGGTAATATCGGATACTGAACGGCGAAAAAAGTGCGCCGCTCCTCTTGGAGCGGCGACATTACCGAATCAAGCGACGCAGACTCTGTTCCAAGTTTTAGCGCTTAGGCGCTAGCCTAGGCAGCTTGCGAATCTAGGAACTCGATAAGCTCTTGTAGGTTGTTAATGGTTGGGCACTGCTCGCGAGAAAACTCTATGTTGAACTCTTGAGCGACCACTTTGGTAAAGGAAACCACGTCCATGGACGATACGCCCACCTCAGTCAGGCTGACGCCCAAATCGAGCGATGAACTCAGCGGCTTGCCGTCTACCTCGAGATTATCGGCTACGAGTTGCCTAATGCGTTCTTCTGTTGAAGCCATGATCTGCTTCCTCCTCAAAGAATGCTCCATTGCGTAAGACTGTTGGCAGCATAGCAAGTGATGACCATGTAGTCAACCTAAGTGCTCTACGGAATCAGTAGCTATAGACTTGGTAGTATCGTGGGATGCGTTCCTGTCATTCCGAGCGCAGCGAGGAATCTAAAGGCTCCCGATTCTAGATTCTTCGTCGCTCCGCTCCTCAGAATGACACATTGAGGAGCCACAGTATACGCACTCATTTATTAACATCA
>VXOZ01000256.1 GCA_009839775.1 Chloroflexota bacterium
GCCCACCGTGAGCTACCCGCGTCAGCTGGTCGGCAGCGTCTGATGTGTATACGCGCCAGGTCACCAACACATGAGGCCATCCGGGGCGCGCGCGCCCCGGCCTCATTGAAGCCCAATCGTTATCTCGGCTGCCTCGATCGGCATCACTGCTGCTTCTGACCGCGTTCGGCGTCGTGCTCGACAAACCTGCCACCGTTCTCTCATCAGCGATTCATCGGTCGACAAAGTCCGTAACCCCGGAACCTTCCCGCTCCAACCAGCACAGGCCCGGCCACAGGCTCATCGAAGATCATCACAGCGTGGGCGTGGCTCTGTCGTCCACCATCGCGCTTGCGCGTGAGGCGGGGAAATTCCCCGGCGCGCGGAACGCCTGCGATAAGGGAAACTGGGTGGAGCAGGACTTCGCTGGGGCGTGGGAGGTCGATATGTTCGCATGCGTCCTTCACGCTTTCCGCCGCACGCTCCCAACGGTCGCCCCCATCGAAGTGTCGGTTGAGCACCACGGGGCTCACACTTGCCCAAGTGCGTGATGGTGCGGTCCAAGTGAGTGGTTGGAGATTAATCGGTGGACGTTCGCGGGTGTCGAGCACCAACCTACACTCGAACCAGGCGCCGTCGAACAGGAGGTGTTCACGTGGGAGCCCGGTGTCGGCAGCTTGCAGTATAGGTCCCAGCAAGACTCCGGCATCGCGGGGTTCCAAAGTGCGCGGCAGGACTAAGGCCATGCCCATTACCTGTCCATCCGCATGTTCGGCGCCGACGAACGGCAACGACGCCAGCGCCAGATGCGGTGCGGTCGCAGGGCGGCCACGGGCGTCATGGCCACTAAACCACTCGGGCGGCGGTTGCACGGGACACTCGCGCATCAGCAAGCCGCGCAACGCCGCCGTCAGCTTTAGCGTTGCAGACAAGGAGACGCGGTGGCCCTCGATGGTCAGAACGACGATGTGTGGATCGAAGACGGAGCCGGGAGTGAAATCCGGCGTTGACTTTTTCGGACGTGCGTAGCTCTGCCACTTGACGGGAACCGGTCGCATGGGCGCACGAGGCATGCCGTCCGGGAAACGTTCCTTAAGTCGCGCGGTCAAGTCCGTAATATGTCTATTTTGTGCGCGAGGAGTTCGTGGGTGTTTTCCGTTGTCCAGCGGTTGCTTCATTGCCTTCAGTTCGGACTTCGCCCGATCGATCTCGTAGCTCAAGTCATGGTACGCAATCCAGGAGTCGCGATTGGCAATCTGGGCGAGTCGAGCGAGGCGACCGGCGGAGGGTACGCGCAGGCGCAGGTTCGCGATGCCTTCGGTGGGAGCCCAAGTCGCCGGAATGTCCGCGCAGTGTTCGATCCACACCTGCACGAAGCATGCGGCGTGACCAACATGCGTGACCTTGGTCGCCAGGCTCCGCAGGGCGTTTCCGTACCCCTCCAAGGCTTCAGACCAGATGAGGTGCACGGTGGGATCTCGGGGGATGGCCACCGGAAACCGGCGCGCCCGACGCTCCCTGTGCTCCGGCAACAGGGCTAGTCCGGCTTCCTTGAGCTTGTCGTGTTTTCTCTTGAAGCCCTTCAGCTTGGAGAGATCCGGGAGGATCGCTGAGCGGCTACGCTGAGTATCGTTCACGGGCACGTAGCTGACGACGGAAGTGCGTTGACTAGCGTCGGAAGCTGCGATTGCGGGTGGGTTGAGCCGCTCCAGCCAACGCAGGGCATCACCTTCATCGGTGTCTTCACCGGTCTCGAACCATGCCGCCGCCAAGGCCATGAATACCCTGTCCGGGTGCGGTGGCCACTCGACCTGTTCTTTCTGCGCACCGCCGGCAGCGGCCATAGACCATCCGTTCAAGTAGCGGAGGCCGAGGGCAAACATCAGCCTGCCTCAGACTCGCCTTTGCTCGTCAAGTCTTGGCTTCGCTGTACCAGTTGAACAAGTTCTGGAGCAGGGGAGAGTTCAATCACGCCTTCCCACGGCAATCCGGCCGCCTTTGCCGCTTGGATAGCTACTGTCAGCAGATCCAGCGCGGCATCTGGATCAAGTACGAACTCCGCCGGTTCTTCTCCCGGACGGTCGAGGAGCTGCCATGCGGACTCGCCATCGGCAAAGAGATGGCAGCGCGAGCGTAGGTCGACGTCTTCACGAGCCAGTGTTCCTGCCGCAAGCCCCAATGCGGCGAGCGCGGTGCGCGCTGCGAGGTCCACTTGATGGTCGGAGTCTACGGCGCTGTCGAGCGGAAATCGAAGACGCCGCAACACAGCAAGCGACAGCGTGGTCGTTTGCACGGCTCGCGAAATGGTGAATCCACCGCGAATGCGAGGCCGAACCTTCACCTCCTCACCACGTTCGTCGATTCTGGTCTCGTACTGAATACGATTGTTGTTGTCTCGCGCATAAGCAATGTCCGGTGTGACGTTGCCATGATTAAGTGTCGAAGGACGGCCTTGGTCCGGTACATCCTTGTTGCCCGCGGGGTCGTAGATGACATCCTGGCCTCTACTGTTGGGTTTGTACAAAACTGGTTTGCCGCCCTTGCCCTTTCTCGCGTCGGTCGCCGATAAGGTCCAATCACCACTCTCTGTTCTGAACACGGGTCCGGCGCGCTTTTCGATGGCTGCCGGGTCGATACGACTCGACGTGTTCACTCCCGGCACTGCGTCGTACCCGATGATCTCCGACACCAGTGCCCGCTGGAACTTAGCACCCAAGCCGCCACGGGGTCCGGTTGAATCCCA
>VXOZ01000430.1 GCA_009839775.1 Chloroflexota bacterium
CGTGTGGATCGGCATCTATCGCAAAGACGCGCACCGCCACCCCGCTTTTGTCGTGCAGATAGGCTGCCGGATGGCTCAGCGCCGGATGTTCCTGATCGGAAATGAGGAGTTCGTCGCCCGGCTGCCAGTCTAGGCCATACAGCACGAGGTTGTGCCCGTCAGTGGCATTGCGGGTAAAGGCAATCGTATCGGGATGGGCATGCACCAGGTCTGCAACTACTTGGCGGGTGCGCTCAAGTTCTGCGTAGCGCCAGTCAAGCGCCGCGTGCCCCTCGCGCTCTTGGCGCGCAAGCGCAGCCAGATAGTCGGCCAAGACCGGTTCGGCCAGCAACCCCTCCGTACCGGTGTTCAGGTAGACATGGTCCCGCAGAAACGGAATTGCTTCGCGTATGGAAGTGCAGTCGTAGAATGACATGGGATAGTAAGGGCTTTCCGTCTTTGGCGCGGACTAGAACTCATTTCATAGATACAATGCACTGCGAAGACCTGTCCTTCGACAGGCTCAGGGCGAACGGAAAAGCAAGAAACCGTTCGTGCTGAGTGGGCTTCGCGAAGCCCTTGTCGAAGCACGCATCGGCATGGCTAGCCGATTTATGAGGTAGCTTCTAGCAAGAGTCTCTACCACTATACCCTGTGCGGTATAGCTAGAGAGATGCGGGTTACGGGGACCGGGAGAAAGTGCGCGGTTCAGCCGTCACCTGACAGTGGACGCGGGTACCCGGCGCAAGCGGCGCCCCGAGGAGTCGCACCTGGATGTGCTCGCCGGTTTCCAGACGTATGGTCACGGTGCTGTCATGGCCGTAGAAAGTAGCCGCCACGACACGGGACGCGCCATCGGGGGCAACCGTAAGGGCAATGTCTTCGGGACGAAACATAAGGTCCAGGTCGACGTGCTTGGCCGCTCCGTTGACGGCAAACCGGCCGAGCGCGCACTCCGCGTGACCGTCGGTAACCATGGCAGAGAGGAAGTTTGCGCTGCCAACGAATTCGGCCACTTCTCGTGACGTTGGGTTGCAGTAGAGCTCTTCCGGATCGCCCACCTGGACGATCCGGCCATCCCACATGACGGCTACCCTGTCGGCGAGGCTGAGGGCCTCTTCCTGGTCGTGGGTCACGAAGATCACCGTCGCGCCGGCCCGGTCGAGGATCTCGCGCGTCTCCGCGCGGATGCGCGCGCGGAGGGCTACGTCCAGATTGGAAAACGGTTCATCCAGCAGGATGACGTCGGGTTCCGGGGCTAACGCGCGAGCCAACGCGACACGTTGTTGCTGTCCGCCAGAGAGTTCGTGCGGCATCCGCTTGCGGAAACTATCCAGTCCCACCAGCCGCAAGGCGTTACCTACTCGCTCGCGCTGATCGGGCCACTTGCGCACGCCATAGGCCACGTTTTTTGCCACCGTCATGTGCGGGAAAAGCGCATAGTCCTGGAAGACCATGCCCACGCGGCGGCGTTCCGGGAGGATCCACCGTTTCGGGCCAACAACGCGCATATCGCCAATCTCGATTGTGCCGGTATCGGGTACCTCAAAGCCGGCGATGAGCCGCAGAAAGGTTGTCTTGCCGCACCCGCTGGGCCCAAGCAGGCCGAGGAACTCGCCGGGAGCAACGGTGAGGTCAACGTGATCCACGGCCCTTACGGAGCCGAAACGCTTCGTAACGTTCTTGCAGCGAATGGCAAAGAGGTTAATGCTCATGACCCTATTTTAAGGTTCCTTACCAACAAAAAGCAACGTCGGCAGGAGCGAGACGCTCAGGAGCACAAAGATGACGGGTGCGGCGTCAGCAAAGAAACCTTCCGCGGTCAACGACCAGACCTCTGTAGCCAGCGTCTTGAAGCCAATTGGACCGAGCAATAGCGTGATGGGGAGTTCCTTCAGGGTCGTGACGAATACCAGAATACCGCCCGCGGTGGCGCCACCGCGCACGAGAGGCAGGGTTATGGTGCGCAGGGTCCCATGCCAGGAGCGACCCAGGCTGCGTGAAGCTTCTTCAAGTGACGGCTGGACTTGCAGCAGCGACGTGCGGGCATTGCCGTACGCTTGCGGCAAGAAGCGGATTAGGTAGGCTGCTATTAGTAGAAAGAAGGTCTGGTAGATGAGGGGCGCGACGTTGGCGCCAAAAAAGACGAGAGAGAGCGCAATGACGATGCCGGGCAGGCCGTACCCCAGGTAAATGGCGTATTCGAAAGGCTTGGTGAGGCGGCGCGGGAAACGCACGGTAAGGTACGCTACCGGCACGGCAAGCACTACTGCGGCGATTCCGGCGGCGGCGGAGACCCACAGCGAATTCCACGCTAGGCCCGGCAACGCGCTGAAATTCGCGGTGAGTGCGACGCTACGGAGCAGCCAGTAGCCGACAGTCAGAGCGGGCATGACAATAGCCATGACTACCACGCTTGCGCAGAATAAGATGGCCGGTAATCGCCATCTCCCCAGAGACACACGGCGCGGGGATCTTACGCCCTTGCCGGTTCCGCTATGGTAATGCGCCCGTCCCCGGCTCCAGTGCTCGAGAACGAGAATGAGCAAAGTCATGAAGACCAACACAAGCGCCAAGCCGGCTGCCAGGTGCCGGTCGAATGAGCCTTGGTAGTGGACGTAGATGACGCGGGTGAAGGTATCGAATTGCAACAGCGACACCGCGCCAAAGTCACTAAGCGTGTAGAGCGCGACGAGGAGTCCGCCGGCTGCCATGGCTGGTCGCAGTTGCGGGAGGGTCAC
>VXOZ01000146.1 GCA_009839775.1 Chloroflexota bacterium
TGGTACACACCCATTCCTTACTTAAAGTTTGTTGCTTTGTCCCCGCAAAAGCTTAACAGGCTTTGCGTGGTGTTTGGTAATTCCTTGGGCGTCATTGTACCCCAAGGCGGCGGAACAATTCGCAAGGAAACAAGGATGACGACCGCCGCGGCACTCTCACTTTAGTCCCAGCCGCCGCAGCATTGTCCACCGCCGCGCCCACGTCAGCGCGACGCTGCCAGCCACGGCCATGGTGCCGGCGAGGGTGTTGAACAGGATGTCTACCGGATCGAAGACCCGGTTGGGCAGCAGCCATTGGATGCCCTCGTCGAGCGCGCCTAAGGCGACTGTCGCCAGGACGGCGAGCATGGGCGGCAGCGGCACACGGCGTCCCTGGCTCCGGCGTTCGGTCAAAGCTTCGTGGATGAGCACGCCGACGATGCTGTACTCGATGAGGTGCGAACGCTCCGTCGGTATCGTCATGCGGGTCAACACCAGCAGGTAGGCGGTTGCCACTCCGATGAAGACCGCGACTTCTGCCCCGCCCGGCCGCACGCGCAGCCCCTGGGTGAGGATGGTCAACCCCACGAGTAACATGCAGAGCAGGAAGAGGCCGACGGTGAAGTCCAGCAGGCCCCGTTCTTCTAACGTCTCGGCCAATCGCTGCGCCAATCCCAGTGTGGCGTAAATCGCCACCATCACGACCAGTACCCACAACCAGAGGCGGCGTTCACGACGGGAAGCAAAGAGAGTCATGGCTGATTGCTAAGCTGGTGCAAGGTGTGGACTATGCGAACACTACTGCGCAAACTGCTCGTGTGGACACTCTTGTATTATCCGTCATTCCGGCGCAAGCCGGAATCCAGACGTGCGATACTCTCAATTTAAGGTGAGTGCGCTCATTAAAGCAAAAGAACGCGCCGGAGAAGTAGCAGAATTCTCCGACGCGTCTGCTTGCTCAATGGGGCTCCCAGCACACAAGGAGCAGTGGGCCCGATGGAGATGTATCCTCAACTGCACCAACGCGGGCTCGGCTAGCGAATGAGCAACCGGCCCAGCAAATAAGGAGCAGTCCGGTACCGCTAGCCGGTTACTCCAGCGGCAGCTTGACCGGCTCGCCGCCCAGGCCCGCCGACCGCTCCGCCGCGAAGATGACCTCATCGATCTTCAGCGCGTCGTGGATGTCCACTTCCGGCTTCTTGTTGTTCAGGATGCAGTCGATGATGTGGTCCGTCTGCGGCTGGAACGGGTGGTGCGAGACCTCCGGCGTATCCGGCATGATGGTCTCGAACGTCGCCCAGTCGGTCTGCTCGGTCATGCGCTCGCCGATCAGGGTCTCCGAGTGGAACTTGTTGCCCACCAGGGTGCCGCGGTCGCCGTGCAGGCGCACGTTGAACGTATAAGGATTATTGCCCTCCAGGATGCAGCCGACCTTGCCGATGCGGCCGTCCTTGTAGCTGATGACGCTGAGCACGGTGCCTTCCCAATCGAACGTCTTGGTGAAGTTGCCCCAGTGGCCCACCACGTGGTCCACCTCGCCGGGCATGAACTGCAAGAGAGCGTCCACGGCGTGGCAGCCGGCGGCCGCCAGCGCGGAACCGCCCTGCTCGCGGGTCTTCACCCAGGGGTAGCCCACGTACCACTGCGGCCAGTTGGCGCTGAAGTAGTCGCACTCGCCGTAGAAGATGTTGCCGAAGGCGTTGGCCTTGATGAGCTTGTGCACGATGAGGAAGTAAGGACTCCAGTGCAGCTCGAAGCCCTCGCACGCCACCACGCCGGCCTTGTCCACCGCCGCCGCGATGGATTTCAAGCCTTCCCAAGTCAACGAGGCGGGCTTCTCGATGAGCAGGTGATTGCCGGCCTCCGCGCCCGCTACCGCTTGATCCACGTGCTTCTCGTTGGTGGAGCAAATGAAGATGACGTCCAGGTTGTCCTGCTTCAGCATCTGCTCGTAGTCGTCGTAGCAGTGGGCGTTGCTGAGCCCATGCTCTTCCTTGGCGTTTTGGGCGTTTGCCAAGCTGCCGCTGCAGAGCCCGACCACCTCAGTGTGCGGGTTGGTGACCAGGGTACCGATGTGCTGGTGCGAGACCCAGCCGATGCCGACCACACCGACCCCAAGCTTGCCATCGTCTGTCATCGCAAGTCCTCCCGAAGTTTCACTTCACTACCTACATAACGTGGCTACAGTACAGCGTATTCGCGGCTGGCTGTCAAGGTGAGCAGACAAGACCATTGCCCATCCTCGAGCGGTTGGGTAAGGATTGCCGCACACTCACCTTGGGCGTAGCCGAGACTATATTGCGCAGAAGCTTCCTTTTCTCAATCCTGCCTATAAACTCTTGATGGCTGCGCAAGTCGAGGGTCATTCGCAAACTTCGAAGCCTTCTCTTTGAAGGTAGTCACCGTACAGGTGACGTAGGACTTTTCGCGGTATGCAACCGCTTAGATCGTTGTCCCAGAGCTTTAGACCTCCACTAAGCCTCTTGAAGTTACCCAACTCCTCAGGAATACTGCCAGTGAGCTTGTTGTCTTGTAGGAAAATGTGATGCGCATTCACGAGCTTTCCTAATTCGGGCGGAATGCCGCCGACGAGACCATTGCCATCCAACGCCAGACTAGAGAGGCGCACCAGGTTACCTAATTCCGGTGGGATCATACCGCTTAAACTATTGTAGCTCAGGTCAAGTCTCTCCAACTTGGTGAGATTGCCTAGTTCCGTTGGGATGTGTCC
>VXOZ01000057.1 GCA_009839775.1 Chloroflexota bacterium
ATTCCGTCTCGCTCATGGGCTTGTCGGGGTCCGGCTGCCAAATTTGCTCTTCTTCGAACTTACCCAGCACTTTCGCCATCTCGCGCACGTGCATGGCAACCGTTCCGCAGCAGGCACCGATGAAGTTCACGCCCATGGCCTTGGCTTTCACCGCGTAGTCGGCCATCTCGTAGCGCGTCATTTGCGTTGGTTCCAGCTTATCGGGAAAGGCTGACGTGCCGGTAAACCACGGCACCTCGTCGCTGGTGCGATGTGCCACCGGCTGCGCGGCAATGTAAGCGTCGGTAGCACCGCGCATCTCATCAAGAATGGGATACGTGTGCTCAGGATCGCGCATGCAGTTCGCGCCGACGATTTCCGCGCCGGCATCTGCCAGCATGCGCGCGCAATCGGCAGCGGAATAGCCGTCGTCCGTTTCCGTCGTGGCGCGGAACGACATGGTGATCATAGCCGGCAGATTCGACTTGGCCTTGATGCGCTCCAGACAGAGCAGCGCCTCGCCCAGGTGCCAGAAGGTCTCGCCAATGAAGAAGTCCACACCTTCCTGCGCCTCGATCTGCTCGTCAAAGATGCCGGCGATTGCGGCATTGCCGGCGTCGTTACCGTCCTCCCACTTCCATGTGGCGCTGAGGTCTCCAGCCACGAGCGCCTTGTCACCGGCGACACCCTTGGCAATCTGCGTAGTTTTTTGGTTGATTTCGAAAGTCCGATCAGCCTGGCCCACGGTCTCGAGCTTGCTGCGACTGCCGTAGAACGCCATCACCTGCAAGACTTCCGAACCGGCGCGCAAGAATTCAACATGCAGCTCGCGAATGGCGCTCGGGTATTCCAGTGCCAGTTCGGGAGTGAATGCTCCAGCGATGACATAGCCACGCTTCTCAAGTTCAACAATGTAGCCGCCGTCACCGAGTACGACGTCTTCCGCCAACATTTCCAGAATGCCCATCTGCAAGAACTTCCCTTCTAAGGTCACTACACAATGGAATTCCCATTACCTCGTTCGCTTTAATGTCCGGAGGCGAGCGATCATCCTTTCCTAATCTGACTTGCTTCTCTCTCCGGAAGCGTGGGCTTCTCGCGCTAAGCACATCCTAGTCTACCAGTTACGATACCTGCGCCACCGCTAGCAGGTCGTTTGGCACCGCCTGCATGACTTTGCGCAGTCCGTCGGCCACGTCTCGGGCGTCCTGCTCAGTCCAGTCCATGCTTAGGTGATATTCGCAAACACGGGGCATCAACTCCTCCGCGCGCGGACAGAGGCCGGGACCGTAGTCCGCCACTCCGTCATAAAGGCGCTCATCCCACGGCGACACGCCGTCATGCCACATGCGCTTCTGTTGGATTGGCTCATGCATGTAGACCGGTACACCGCCGTAGGGAAACTTGATCGGCACACCCTCCGCCGCCAGTGCCTGGCGTACCCAGGCACAGAGTTCCGGCGTCTCAAAGATGAGCACCGGACTTACGCCGGTATCGCCGTCGGGATCGGCCAATGGCCGCACGCTCACGCCGGGAACATTACGGACGCTCTCCAAGATTATGCCTCCCACATGACGCACGTGCGCGCGCAGCCGGTCGAGCTTCTTCACTTGCTCCAGCAAGACTGCCGCCGTGAGTTCGCTCATGCGGTAGTTCTCGCCAAGGAACGGCGTTACTTCCGCGTCTGCCGACTTGCGGGGCGTTCCCTGGTCCTGGCAAGCGACCGCGCGTTGGTGCAGTGCGGAATCATTGGTGACGACCATGCCGCCCTCACCGGCAGAGATTACCTTGTTCATCTGAAAGCTGAAGATATTTATGTCACCTAGTGCGCCAACGTACCGACCATGATACTCCGCGCCAAAGGACTGGGCGCAGTCCTCGAGAATAGCGACTCCACGTCGTTTCCCCACGTCAAGCAACGGCTGTAAATCGGCAGCCGCGCCGCGCCAGTGCACCACCATCACGGCCCGTGTGCGCGGCGTTATGACGCGCTCGACACTCTCGGCGGAAATGCTAACGCTTTCGTCCAGATCGGCGAATATCGGCACCGCCTGGCACGCTACCACGGCGTTGACACAGCCGTAAAAGGTCGCGGCAGGCACAATTACCTCGTCGCCGGGACCCACGCCGAGCGCGCGGAGCGCCACAATCAGCGCTGCTGTACCAGAAGTCACGCCAACGGCGTGCTCAATACCAACGAGTGACGCTACCGTCTGTTCCAGCTTGTTTACGGCATACGCCGGATCGGGGCCGTAATAGCGAAAAGGCGAGCGCCGCTCCAAGACCTCATTCACCGCCTGCTTCTCTTCCTCTCCGATGATAGTCGCACCCGGATACGGGCCGGGCAGCGGCGTCGTGCGTACCGGCGTGCCGCCGTCTATCGCTAACTTACCGTTCATTGGTCACTCTCTCGTAGGTAGGGGCAGCCCTTGTGGATGCCCCAAGTGAAAACTCAACAGAACTCCAGCAAGAGCTAAGAAACCCCCTCTACCTCAAGGAGACCCTTGCACAACTCTAGTTGCAACCGGCAAGGCCCTTTCCCTCAGGGAGAGGGCTAGGGTGAGGGTGACCCCCATTAGCCACCCCCTTTCCCATGGGACTGCAGAGTTACGCTGCGAAAACCATCCTCACGAATTCGCCACCCAAATCGGGCTCGACCACGCCACCTGCCCATTCTCTTGCGTCGCACGCAGATAGTAATAGTCCTCCGCCCGATCCTTGCTCGGCG
>VXOZ01000041.1 GCA_009839775.1 Chloroflexota bacterium
TCCCGGATCCGTTCGCGCCGATCAGCGCGATGCGGTCTCCGGCGTCGACGTTGAGCGTGAGGCCGCTGAACAGGGTCCTGGTCGAGTAGGCCTTGCTGATGTTGAAGGCAGATAGCATGAAGTGCCGTGTAGGTGGTTAGTGTAGCAGTGGGGTGGTGGGGGGGGGGCTATAGGAGTTCGTCTAAGCCTAATTGGCGAGGGTTCACCTCCCCACGTTTCCGGCTGCGCCTAGGTGCTGTCATGCTGACGCGGACGAGATCCAAGTACTTGGAAAACGCCGGATGAATATGAACGGATGGAGAGGGCGCTACTAGGTTCCAAGTCTCAACAAATGAGCGCCCATTGGTATAGTAGGGAGTGAGCCTAGACTTTCCGGACAGACCGACGAAACCCACCTTGAATAAGATCTCGACCAAGGTATCAGGAGTCATAGTTCCAGAGCGTACCCACTACATCATTGTGCCTTGTTGTTGTCTGATTACCTTGGCCGACAACTGCTCAAAGTCTCCCCAAGCCATCCTTTCGGCAGCTCCAGCGAACTCAAATAACACCTCTTCTAGTCCCGGGTATAAACCTCTAAACTCTGTTGATATCGACCAGAACACCCCTTCGGAGAAGAACCGTTCGCCGTCTAGGATGTCTCGTTCTGTTACGGTGCTATGGCCATTGCGCTGCGCTTCGTCGATAGACTTCTGACAAAAATCGAGCACGTCTCTAGGCCTCGGCAGAGCCCTTGTTAGTATGTATTCGGATGCCTGCAGTCCATCAACGTTATTCGGAAAGACCACAGACCACGTGGAGTCATCATTCTTGTTGACTTGGTCTGCAGCATTGGCGAGACGTTCTGCAACTAAGTGCTTCAAATTGCTCTTAGTCCACTCCATACGCAGAAAATTGCGCTTAGACAAATCGTCATCGAATCGAACTAAGACATCGTAGATGTCTTCCTTTAGGAACATGACCACCTTCAGATGGCCATCAAAGAAGCGTTGAAGCCTGTCGGCCTCCATGATTAACCCAATAAGCAAATCAATCGACTGTTGCGAGGTTGGACGCCAATTCTTGTCTAAATCATCAGCTACCACATAGTACACGATGCCTTCTTGTGCGGCAAAATCCTTAAGTCGCCGTGCAACTGCAGAATCGCGTAGCGACTTCAATTCTGCTTGCTCGTCCACATCACTCCTGCCTTCTGAGGCACTTGCTTGCAGTAGAGCTGCGTTCTTGAGGACTGCAGTCACTCTCGTTCCAAAGTCAAGATTGAACAGGTCTTGGTTGTTGTCATAGTAGTGGCGTAGGTTGTCTTGAGTGATGTCGTCAGGAGATTGGAACAACCGGTCAGTCTTTTCTGCTAGAGTCTTTAAGATTTCAGAAAGCAGTATGTAATGCCAAACATTGCGAAAAACCAATTCCTGACTAGCCAGTTGATATGATTGGCCCAAAAACTCTGATATCTTTTCCAGTTCAAAATCGTCCGGCGCTATAGAGACAGTTAGTATGTCTTGTCTGTCACGCAAATGCTCTTGCACTGCTTGAAAGTTAGCACTCTTGCCTGACCCTCTGCGCCCTATGAAGATACTCCTTCTTCCTTCAACGGCATCGTTGAACTCCTTGGTGGGTACGAAATAGTCAAACAGCCTGTTGTCTTGTAGTGCGTCTGGATGCCCTAAGTAGACCTTTCGGATATGGTCAATCTCTTCGATGGCCTGTGTGCGTCGTTGAGAATCTACTTTTTGGGAGACGGAGAGTCGAGTCTGCACCTCTAGCCACGCCTTGACTACATCCTCGGCATGACTTTCCGTGTCGATAGGCCTTGCAACTGTTCCTAGGTCAAGGAATGGAGTGAGCGGCTTGTCTTGTAAGACTAGGACCCGCTTGCCCAGCCCAATGGCAAAGCCGATCAACAGCGCGACATTGGAGTTGTGTTGCTGCCAATCCCTCGTCTTGCTGCTAACAAGACTTGCGACAACTAGTGATGAGCGTTGAATCTCGCGAGCTTGAGGATAGAATTCATCCGAAATGGAATCGCTCGGATCCATGGTGCTGAGCTTGAAGTAGCTCTTATTCAAAGTTCTATCAACTTTGCTAATCCAATCGGTAGATAGTTTTGGTTTGACATGGTAGACAGTCCCTGGGATCTCAAGATCCTCGAATATCCCCATGTTTTCTAAGAAAGGTAAGCGTCGGTCGGGGTCCTCAGGGATTCTGCGTTCCGTAGCGAGCAGATTTGATATATATGCGTATACATCATCTCTAGTTTCGTATAGGCAGCTTTCCAAGGTTGTGAGAAGAGTGCGTGACCACCCCTTTTGATTGATATTCTTCAGTAGTATTGGCTGCCTGCCGACCGCTAGGGCATAGCCAACTTCAAGCATCACATTGGGGTTTGGGTCCGTTACTTCTGCTACGAGGAAGTCGTGGCTGTAGATTCCTTCGCAGACTTTGGAGAATAGTAAGTCATTTGTTACACTGTCTTCCCATCGTTCTCCATAGAAGCCGCGTTTTGCCAACTCCTGAGTAAGTATGGATGTGAAATCTCTCCATTTGGCAGTACCTGGATATGCGAAAAAGTATGTCCACAGTCCTTTGAATGGAATGAGTTTTTCGCATTCGATGTCTTCTATGGAGCAGTACCTCTTGACTATTGCAAGTTCTGTCATCGCATGCCCTGGGGGAGTTCAGTTTGGATACCGTAGGCTGTGAGT
>VXOZ01000024.1 GCA_009839775.1 Chloroflexota bacterium
CGCGTCCTGTCCGTCCTGTTGCCGAAGCCGCCCTGCTCGCGTGAGTCCTCATCCTTTCCCACTTGAGCAGGCGGTGGCGGAGCGATCATCTCGCTCCGTTTACGCTGGACAAGCCGGACAAATCGTCCCAGCAGCCGCTGCGTGTGCGTACGGTTGCTGGGGCGCAGGTGGTGCGCGGCGGCTTCCAAGTATGGCTGGCTAATGCGCTGCAGATAGGCCGGCACGCCTTCCGTGCGGATGGTGCTCAAAGAGTCGCGATAAAAGGAGAAGAGATGCACGTTGCCAAGCTGAATGCCCGCCTGGATCGCGCCCGCGGCGACCAACGATGATACGCCGAGTAACGAGCGGTTCTGCTCGGCGGCTGCCCGGTTCATCTCCGTGAAAATCTGCGTTAGGTCGCGCGGATTGGGCAGGTCCTCGGCATGCTCCCGGAATTGGCTCAAGCTATTGCGCATTTCTTCCAGGGCCAGCGGCGGAATGTCAATGGTATCCGCCATTTGGCCCGAAGTGTTCCCCAATGCCGCCAGCAGGTCATCGGCGGTGGAAACGTCGGCATCGCTTGGCAGCACGTCCGAGTTCTTGAGTTCCTGAACAAAGGCGTCCAGATAGGCGCGCGTGCCGCCGGTAACGTCGGCAGCCGCCGCCAGCAGCCACAGCGGCGACCAGCCCACGGCCACCACGCTCGCCATTTCCACGGCGTTGCCGGCCAGCTTGCGCACGGCGAGATCCTTTACCGCCATATCTTCAGCCGATTCCTCGCCTGAGACGCCACCCACGAATTCGACGATGATGCGCAGCATACGGCCAATGGTGGACTGGTAGAGCTGGGAGCGTCGTATCGGCGGCGGCAGGATGAATTCCGAGGTCTCATGCACCAGACCGCCCGCGCCGACCGCGGCGGTGCGCACCAGCCGCTCCGGCAGCGAGGCCACGTACTGCCCGGCGTCGAGCGTGCGCTCCTGCAATTGTTCTGTAATTGCTGGGCCTCTTTGGGGATCAGGTGGTGTTCCCATGCTTTTCTCCCGCTACCGCAGCCGCCGCGTATTCGGCTGCACCTTCTCCAAGGCTACTAACCACATATGTATCGTACCACGAGCGAAATGCAGCACCGAACAACCCGCTCGTGCTGAGCTTGCCTGTCCTGAGTACTTCGACAAGCTCAGTACAGGCTTTGTAGAAGGGTCGAAGCACGAACGGACTGCTCAGCGCGGTGATGTATAATCAATGGCAGCAAAACCGTGTAGACCAGCCAACACCTCACAAAATACTAAGGAAAACCGCCATGGCAGCAGTCGATACGCACACCGCCACCACCCAGTCGCTCCGCGAGCAAGCCCTCGACGGCACGCCGTTACACGGCACGCTGGTCATCGACAACCACTGCCATCTGGGCCCCGCGCCGCACTTCTACCAGACCTACAACGACGCCGCGGGCATGGTGGCTACCATGGACCGCATCGGCATGGACCAGGCGTGCGTGTTTTCCACCATGGCGATCATGTTCGACATGCGCGAAGGCAACGATAGGAGCCTGGAGGCCGCGCGGCAGTATCCCGGCCGGCTGCTGGCCTACGGCGTGCCGGACCCCCACGAGGCGGAGCTGGTGCGGGATGAGTTGCAGCGCTGCATAGATGCCGGCGCGGTGGGTATCAAGATGCACGCGGGTGTGGCCCAATACCCCTTTGAAGGCCCCGGCTATCGGCCCGCGTTCGAGCTGGCCGACCGCCACCGCCTGCCGCTCATCAGCCACGGCACCGGGACGCCCGACACGCTGCGCCGCATCGCCCGTGAATATCCCGGCTGCCACTTCATCGTGGCCCACGCCGCCGGCGCAAATCCCCACAAGACCATAGACCTGGTGATGGTGGCGGCCGAGGAACCGAACGTCTACCTGGATACGGCGGCCTCGGTGGGCTACCGCGGCGACTTCACCGAGATGGTGCGCCTCGCCGGCGCGAACAAAATCCTCTACGGCTCCGATATGCCCTGGACCTGCGCCACCTACCAACTTGGCCGCGTGCTCCTGGCTCCCATCACCGACGCGGAGAAGCGTTTGATCCTGGGCGAGAATCTGGCGGAGCTATTCAAAACCAAGCGCTAGGCAGAGGAGTGGTATCAGGGCAACCTACGTACGGCCTGGCACTGCGCGCAAGCATTGCGGAAAGCGCGACTTCTCTGTTACCCCTCGCAAGGGGCATTCATCCGCTCGGTATGTCCAAGAGCGGGGGACAAGCCCCCGCGCTACGGCTTGCGCGACGTAGGGGCACGATATATCGTGCCCCTACGTGCATAGACCAGCCAACAGGCAGCCACTCTCAAATGCGGAATGTGGCTCTCTTTGCTGCAGCTTATTCCTTCGGAATGAGCAGCTCGTTGATGATGTCGGTGGCAACACGGCCGTATTCCGCGGGGGTCAATTCGCCGACATCGTACGCTTGAAAGTGCGGACGTAAAGCGGTGCCCACCTCGCCCCAGGTCGGGTAGGAGTTCATGCCGTAGCTTGACGGCGGGCTGAATTTAACTTGCTCCGCGTGGGCGACGGCGTCAAACCCAATGGTAGCCTTGAGTTGCTCCGCCGGCATGTTCACCGCAGACTGCACCGCCGAAATGGTGTGGCCCATGGCCAGGGTAAACTCCGTATTCGGCTCCGGCTCCATCATCCAGCGATTCACCGTCCAGGTCTCATCCGGGAAGCGGCTAAAGC
>VXOZ01000400.1 GCA_009839775.1 Chloroflexota bacterium
ATTGGTATAAGAGAAAGAAGTGAGACTGCTTGGGAGTCGTCCGCCAGCGCATACCGTGGCATGTTCAATTCGCTCGATTCAGTGCTTTCGCCAAAGTGGGCTTCCTGGTGTGGGAAAACGACACCAAGCGGCGGGCCGCCGCCCCATAGGTCCATGCGCTGGAGCCGGTGCTTGAGGGGCCGGGCAAATCCTGTCAGCGCGTTGCGCGGCGGCAGCTCGAGGAAGTCCGTCTCCCGCTCCAGGATTACGTCCTGCCCAACACGGAAGGCCGAGTTGCTCAGGGCGAGCCGGGCAAGGTCGGTGCTCTCCGCAAGATAGGCCGTGCTCACCGCGTACACGAGTCCCAGCGCATGATCGCGTTGATAGAGCTTCACGTCGCCGCTGAAGAGGAGGGTTATGGGCTCAGTGGTAAGGATGAGCGGCGCGTGGGTATCCCGCCCGATGGCGCTCATGGCCACCACGTGCAGCATGCCGCCGGCTGCCTGATACTCTAGGACGACCTCTTTGAGAGAAACGGTCTCGCCGAGATCGATGACGGCGTGATAATGGCGACCCTGGGGATTATCCGGCCAGTTGCCAACGATTCGCACCGCTTGGTGCGCCGGCGTTGACTTTTCGTATTCGCCCTCGGCCGTATGCACACCAGCTTGTAAGGAACGCTCGATTACGCGATTGCCTGTGGTCGTGATGCGGAGGGTGGCGACAGGCTGCTCCTGCGGAAGCGTCGCCGCGTCGGTGAGGTACGAGATGATGCCAATGCGGTCGGTGGCAATGTCCGGCACGTTAGGAATGACGACGGTCGGATTTTCAGCCGAGATTGCTTGGGTAAACGTGGTGTCGTAGTAAACGTCGTCAACCCATGGATCGCGGATTTTGTCATCGAGCAGATAGGCAACGCCAAAGAGGTCGAGAATGCGCGGCGGCGGCACGGCGCGGAGTTGGTCGCGCAAGATCGCATCCGGCTGCGCCGACGCGCCCGGCTGGAGCACTTCCTTCATGCGCACAAAGCCATCCAGAGGGAGCACGCCGCCGTCGTAGCCGTCCACCGTCGCGATCTGAAACCCCTGCGGTATGTTCGGCGTCATGACCTCGAAGTATTTCTGCGTGACGAGCAGATTGTACGTGCTGCCGGTTCCCAGGTGGGCGAACTGCTCCCGCAATTGTGGCTCCACGCCGGGCGCGTAGGCGGTACCGGCCAGGCTGAGGATGCGCCCTCCCTGGTATACGTCCCGCAGCGTAGCGGTGATGGGTCCCGGCTCGGTGTAGGCGATGGGAGGCGGCGCTTCGTTGTATTCCAAGTGACGGGAGGCCCAGAAGAGTTCCAGCGCGAGAAAGAGCGGTATGAGCAATGCCAGGGACGGCACACGTGTTGCGAGGAGTATTAGCCCCACGCTCGCAACAGTGAGACCGAGCCAGATGAGGGGAAGTTCGGGAGAAAGCGATTGCTGGAGCGGTGTAAGCGCGGCAACAGCGAGCGCCAAGAGGAGAACGCCGCCGCCAAACCGCAGCAGTGTTGCGCGCAAATGGGCGTGATTTTGGGATGCGGACGCTATCCAGTCGATACCGATGCCGACGAGCACGCTGGCAGCGAATGTGTAGAGCAGCAGCCAGCGCGCGGGCACGCGGAATAGGTCCAAACCTGGAAGGAGTGCAAACAAGGCCTGGTAGGTAGGAATGTACGCGCCCAGTGCGAGAAGGAGCCCTATAAGAGCAAGGCCGGTGAAGCCCCACGTGGCCGGGCGGCGAAACGTCGCGACCACCGCGAGCAGCGCAAGACAAATGGCGAGGATGCCAATGAAGCCGTAGTACTCATCCGTACTCACGAAACCGTCGGGTGTGGGCAGCATACCGGCCAAGAACTCGTGCGGCGAGAGCGAGAACGCGGTGGCTTCCGCGTAGCTCAAACCTCCCTGGCGAATGGAATGATGAGTGAGTTGGAGCATGGGCAGGAGTTGGGGCGCTGCCAAACCCACCGTGCCGGCAAACGCGCCGCCAAGTAAGACTAGGGCCACAATGGGGCGCCAGAGCGCTCGTGTATACCAGTCTTTAAGGTATGCAAACCAAGCCGGTGCTGACGAGGGTTCTGACCTGAATGCGCGATGCTGCGCGGCGGAAGCACCCGCCACTACAAAGAAGGCAGGCCGGTAGCCCGTGTAGCCAAGCCAGTCCCACACGGCGTGTCCCAGCCAATAGAGCATGATTGCGGCAAGGGTCATGTACGAGGGTTGGGCGTGTCCGGCGAGAAATTGCAGCGCAAGCAGACAACTTAGCGCCACCGCCCACTGCACGCTGCGCTTGTAGTAAACGTGGTGCGCGACAAAGAGAGCCCACGGCAACCACACCGCGGCGTTGACTTGATTGACGTGCCCCACTTGCGTGCCCAGGAAGCCGCTGAGACCGAACGTTATGGCAGCCCCGATGGCTGCAGGCCAAATGAGCGCCGTCACGCGACGGGTGTAAACGTACACGCCAAGGGCGCCCCAAATGAGGTGCAGCGCGATAGAGAGCGCTAAGCCCGTCTCGGCAGTAAAGAGGAGGTACAGCACGTTCGGCGGATAGAGCACGGCCGTCTGCTGGTTGGCGAGGAAGGGGACGCCCTGGAAGAGGTAGGGATTCCATACCGGGAGGTTGGCTTGCCGCAGCGCTGCGGCGGCGTACTGGCGATAGGGGTAGAAGTAGGTGGAGAGGTCGTAGCCGGCC
>VXOZ01000158.1 GCA_009839775.1 Chloroflexota bacterium
GCCGACGACGGTGCGTTCGAGGCGTGGCTGGAAGGCACGCCAACTCCCTCGATTCCAGCCTTTGAGGCGCGGGCCACACCCACGATCACGCCCACGCCCACACCCGCGCCCGCGCCGACGCCGGGCTGGTGGGAGAGAGGGTAGCCATGCTGTACCGCCGAAGGGGAGACGTGGAGCTGAGCCTCGACAACCTCCGAGAGATGGTCGTTTTCTGGACCAACTATGAGGCGTGGTGGGAAGGCATCACCACCGGATCGCCCGCGCATATCGTGCTCCTCCTCCTGGTGGTGAGCGTGGGCGCGCGGGTGGCTACGTGGCTGCTGGGCCGGAAGAAGAAGAAGAAGGAGAAGGCATGAGAGAGAAAGCGGGCCGGGTATTCGACGAGATCGTGGAGATAGGCCGCACGACGTGCATCGCCGCCACCGGGGCCACCCTGGGGGTTGTGCTGCTCGATTCGGCCATAGCGCTCGGCGCAAAGCAAGGCGGGATGCTCGGCGCGGTGATGGTGCTGGGGGCCATCGTGTCGTTCTTCACCAGCGTTTGCGGCGGTATCTTTATCGCCACGCGCGGGAGGTGGGGCGTGCTCTTCTACCCGCCCGGAGACCCCGATGAGCCGCCCGCGCCGGATTCCTCGAAACTCGTCCACGAGGTGCTGTTTCACTCTGGCGGCGAATCTCGTAGCGGCTGACGGGGATTGGAGAGGTGCGCTCACACAACGGAGGTTATGTGGCCCCTCCAACCCCCGCCAGCCTAGCGGGTAGGTGGAGACGGTGAGGGATGCGCTCTACCCAGGAGGATAGGTTCCCTCACCGCCCCCACCTACTGCCCCAGAGCGGGACGGCAAAGACTAGGGAGAGGAAAGCGAAGGCAAGGAGTAAGTGAGCCGGGTCAGGCATGTGCGGCCTCCTGGCGAACGGAATGCCCGGCGTTGCTGCGCCGGGCATTCATTGTCCGTCTGGGTTGACCACGTGGTCAAGTTTGCCAATGCGCGGAGGCGCGGGGTAGGATGCTCGCACCAAAGTCGTGGGCGAGGGAGGGCCGCGTGATGCTGCGCGTGATGCTGCTAGAGATAGTGATTGACCAGATCGCAGAGCGGGCGCACCGGCTGGACCACGCTTTAGACAGCATCGGCCGACGCGTGCCGCGCCTGGCCTTTCCCTTCTGGGTGGGTATGGCGTTTGCTCAGTTGTGGGCCTTCTTTCTGATTCCCCTGCCCTGGCTCGCAACCGGCCCGGTGCTGGCAATCCTCGTTACCTATCTCTGGGTCAAGGCGCACGAGTAAGCACAACCGCAAGTTCGCGCCCCGGCATGCGCCTAACCGACTAGCCAGCCGTGAATGACTGCCATGACGAGGATCGCGGCGGGCAGGCCGAATGCGAACAGTGCTACACTGTCGTCGGAGCCTTTCACCGTCGGGGCCTCCTTTTCCATCGGGCCGTGAGGTTGCAGCCTCGCGGCCCTTCTCTTTCTCCGAGTATCGTCCATGCCGACCACGTGGTCAAGTTTGCCAATGCGCGGAGGAGCGGCGTAGGGTGTCCGCGCCAAGGTGACTCCTGTGAGGGATTGCGCGAGTTCGCGCCCCCTTGCGGGCTTCCTATCGAGAGATGGGGAGTAGGAGTCACCTTGGCAAGTGCAATCCTGTACCGCAAGGGGGTTCCTTATGCCTCGCTTCGCCTTCGTGCCGCTCGCCCTGCTCGCGCTGCTGTTGGCCGCGTGCGAGCCAACGCCCTCACCGGCTCCTACCGATACTCCGGCCTCTCTGCTTCCTACGGCTACGGCTACGCCTACGCCGCGCCCTACAGCCACACCCCAGCCTGTCGACCACGTGGGGGCCGTTTTGGTGCAGACCAACGAGGCGCGGCTGAGCGGCGCGGCGTGTGGCAGTTACCCCAGCGACGACCTTCCTGCTATGGAGTATCCGCCCGGCGCGGCCTTGCGGTTGTCCGACGGCTTGGCATCCTTCGCGCAGGCGCACGCCGACCGCATGGCTGGCGCGAGCGGTTACGGGCATTCACCGCGCGAGGAGCGGCGGGCTGTTGGCGGGAATGGGGAGAACATCTCGCGGGTGCGCAACCTCCCTCCTGCTACGTTCGTCGCTAACTGGCTGGAGTCAGCCGGGCATTGCCACAACATGATGAACCCCGAATGGGTAAGCGTAGGCGTCGGCGTGGCCAAAGCAGGGGCGGATGACTACTGGAGCTGGTATGGGGTTCAAGTGTTCGGTCGTGAATGAGGCCCCCTGGGTTGCATGGGGTGGCTAGGAGCACTACACTCACGGCGCGGCACTAGACCAGGTCAGCCGTGATAGCAGGGGAGGTGGCCCCGGAGGGAATCGAACCCTCATCTCCCCCTGAGCGAAAGAGGAGCACGATCCGTTGTGCTACGGGGCCACCTCCCGATTGTACGGGGGAAGGAGAGAGGAGGAACAGGTGAAGCGTGACGCAGTGCAAACCGGGATGGACATAGGACGGATGGCAACCGGCTTGAAGCCGAAGCCGGAGGCCCAGCGCGAGGCGAAGGCCCGCGAGGAGAAGGAGAGCCCCGCGCTCGTGAAGCGACCGTCTGGGTAGGCAGGCCGGGGGCGGGTCTGATGCCTTCCTGCTAGTTGGCGATCCCCGCCCCCGGCCAGCTGTAGCCCTTTGAGGTATACACAAAATAACCTGACCACCCTAATAAGCGTGTATATGTAGGGGGTGCC
>VXOZ01000459.1 GCA_009839775.1 Chloroflexota bacterium
GACGCCTACTGGAATCTACTGTAGTCAGGCCGGTACATGGTGACAGAACGACGCCAGGTCCCAGGATCTTGGAGCGGAATTGCCGGCGACCCAGGGGCCAAAGACTCTGCGCTGCGACACGGGGCATTCCTGGAAGGAATAGATCTCTTTGACTCCCGGTTTTTCCGCATTTCTCCCATCGAGGCGCGCATGATGGACCCACAGCAGCGGCTGCTGCTGGAGACGAGTTGGCACGCCCTCGAGGATGCCGGGGTTGACCCCGACAGTCTACGGGGGAGCCGCACTGGTGTCTACGCAGGCGTTGGCGGCAGCGAGTATCGGCGCGTCATTGCTGCCAGCGGTAGAGACGATGACTTCCTGGGTACTTCAGGCGGTGTAACCGTGGGGCGGATCGCCTTTGCGCTTGGTTTGGAAGGGCCGGCCGTACCGCTGGAGTTGGCCTGCGCCGCGTCGCTGGTGGCAGTGCACCAAGCCGCTACGAGTTTGCAGCGCGGCGAGATAGACATGGCTCTGGCCGGAGGTGTAAATGCGGCGCTCTCACAGTCAGTAATGCGCTTTCTGGCTGACGCGGGGATGCTCTCGCTGAGTGGACAGTGTAGGACGTTCGACGCAGCGGCAGACGGGTATGTCCGAGGCGAGGGCTGCGGCATGGTGGTATTGAAGCGCCTGAGCGACGCAGTAGCGGACGGTGATCGTATTTGGGGTGTGGTGCGGGGCTCGGCGGTGAACCAGAACGGTGCGGGTTTGGGTCTCACGCTACCCAACGGGCCAGCCCAAGAACGCGCAATGGAGGAAGCCTTGGTGCAAGCGGGTATCTCACCGGCCGAGATCGATTACCTCGAGGCGCACGGGCCGGGCACGGCTTTGGGTGACGCCGTCGAACTCAATGCCGTAGCCAACGTCTATGGCCGCGGCCGCGAGGCTGAGAACCCCCTGTTGATCGGCTCAGTCAAGACGAACATCGGCCACCTGGAAGCGGCAGGCGGCGTTGCCAGCCTTATTAAGACCGTCCTCGCGATGAATCAAAGGACGATTCCAAGGCACCTGAACTTTCAGACTCCGAATCCAGACATTGATTGGGAGCGAATGCCGGTCAGGATTACGTCGGAAGTCACCGATTGGCCACAAGAGAGCGATGGGCCGCCCCTTGCAAGCGTTAATGTCTTCGGCATTTCAGGTGCCAATGCGCACGTCGTCATTGAAGGTTCGCCGGATGACTCCTCCCCAACAGAAGCCACTGACGGCCACTGGCCCGCGGGTACGCCCATGCAGGTTGCCTTAGCACTTCCGGATGAGGTCTCGGAGCCCCTCTTGGAAAGTACCCCGGCGCGCACCAGGCGTCTCCTGCCGCTCTCCGCAAAGTCCGAACAGGCGCTGAGAGACCTGGCGAATCGCTATCTTGATTGGCTTGACGAGCACTTTGAGGAGCAGACCGGCGCTGATTTGGCTGCAAGTCCCCTTCTCTCAGACATGGCATGGACTGCGAGCGTCGGACGCGCTCACTTAACGCATCGCGCCGGTCTGACCTTTCAGGACACGGATGAACTGCGAGAAAAGCTCCGGGCTCTCTCCGACGCACAAAGGGAGACCAGTCTGCCGGAATCGCAGCCGGTGACCAAGATTGCCTTCGCATTCTCGAGTGAGGCCGGTCGGTGGCTCGAAATGGGAAGGGCGCTCTACGAACAGGAGCCCGTTGCCCGCGCCGTATTGGACCGCTGCGACGCGGTTTACAAAGAAGAGCGGAATGGCCCGCTGCTCGACATTCTCCTTGGCCAGGCGAATGGCGAAGCGGACCTGAACGATCCGGCGTGGTCGCTGCCGGCAGTACATGCTATACAGAGTGCGCTAACGGCACTTTGGACTAGCATAGGTGTGCGGCCGGACGTCGTCGCAGCCCAAGGTACTGGGGTAATTGCGGCGGCTCAAGCTGCAGGCGCGTTCAGCCTGGAGACGGGATGTCGTCTTGCCATTGCCCGCGGCGCGCAGGAGGCTGCACTTACCGGCGATGCGCACGGTGAAGAGGCTACCGTAGGATTTCCGGAAATCCTCACCGAAGCTAGCGTTGTCGCCCCGGTTCTGCCGCTCGTGAGCGGCGCGACCAAATTGAAAGCGGCACCGGACGAATTGCTGTATGCGATTTTCCGCCAAACCAGTACAGATGAACCACTGTCGCCTCAAGACTGTGCGGAGTCCTTGGCGGCGCTTGATGTGGACCTCGTTTTGGAGATTGGGCCGCACACAGCGCTGGGCGATGCAGTTCTTGATGCCTGGCCCGAGGTGACAGGCAGTGAAAATCCTACCCGCTTGCCGGACGTGGTTGCGTGCCTAGCGGACCCGCCCCAGGAGAGCGCTTCGGGCGCACACGAGGTGAATTTCTTGGAGGCGGTGGCAAGAGTGTATGAAACCGGTTGCGCGCTCACCTATGCCAGTCTCTTCGCCGGTGAGTCTCGGCGGCGTATCGCTCTCCCGAGTTACCCTTTCCAGCGGCGTCGCCATTGGGTCGAGGCTCGGAAGCGGCTTGCATCAACGTAGAGCAGCGTGGACCCTTCGGTCTGAGGTTTGCCCAGGTATTTTGTCTGGCACAAACGTACTAGAGCACCGGAATTAGTAGACTTGGACTTAGACCATAGAGATATGAATTGACAACGTACGAACCAACGTATACTGTGGCTCCTCAATGTCTGT
>VXOZ01000375.1 GCA_009839775.1 Chloroflexota bacterium
TAATTCATACAGTTTCAACCAGGCCAAAAACATGACCTGTGGCGAGGGCGGTCTGGCGACTACCGACAACGAGGAAATCTGGGAGCGGTGTTTCTACACCTTGGCCTGCTTTGGACGCAAGAACGGCCGGCCGTGGTACGAGCATCACGAGCTCGGGCAGGCGTACCCCATGAACGAATTCCAAGCCGCCGTCTGCCTGCCGCAACTCGAGCGGCTCGACGAGCACACGAAACGCCGCAACCGGAACGCGGCGCATCTCTCCAGCCTGCTCACGGAGATCCCCGGCCTCACGGTGCAGGAGCTTGCGCCGGAAGTCACCCAGCACGGCTACCACATCTATCCCATGCGTCTCAACGCCGAGGAGTTCGGCGCTGATCGCGAGACTTTCCTGGAGGCGGTACGGGCGGAAGGAATCAGTATGTCCAGCGGCTATCCTTGGCCGCTGTACGACAATCCCATGTTCGACAAGTCCGACGGCTCGGTGAAAGGGTCTATCGGTGGCTTCCGCGCAGAGCCGTGTCCGGTCACGGAGCGCCTCTGTGAAAACGAGTCGGTCTGGATCGGCCAGAATACGCTCCTGGCCGAGCAGTCCGCCATGGACGATATTGCCGCCGCAATCGCCAAGGTACAACGGAACGTGGACCAACTGCAGGCGGTGCTTACCTAAGTACGGAGCGACGTGCGCTGTAGCGTTTCTTCATGGCTGCGTGCCAAGCAAGCGAGTCGCGTTCTGCCAACGAATCTGCTCTTTGACCGCCTCAGGTACGTCGAGGACCTCCAGCTTGTAGAGCGGCACTTCCACTGACGTAAGCGGCATGCCGCTGCCAAAGACCAGCCGTTCCGTGCCGACGGACGCGAGGAGCTTGGGCAATTCCTCTTTCACGAAAACCGGAAGACGCGCAATATCCAACCCGTAATCGGCCTGCACCGCATCGCGCTGTCCCAGGGAAGTCTCCGTAAAGCCTAGGCCGTAGTGAAAGACGAAGCGCCCGTCGGGATGCGCCTGCGCTAGCGCTGCCATGTCCGCCACCGGCACGATGCCGGGCTGCGTGAGCAACCACGACCGCTCGCGGTCATCCTCCACCCAGTGGGGCACGGAAACGACAAGGCCGCGGCTGATGGCTGCGTCAACGAGCTCCCGGCACTCCGGGTCGCCCAAGGCATAGCGATGATAGGGCGGGTAGAGCCGCACGCCCCGGCAGCCGAACTCCTCCTGACAGACCGTGAGATCGTGTTCCCAGTCGACATACGTGGGGTTGATGACCGCAAACGGCACCAGCCGATCACGGTGTCGCTCGACTTCAACGTTGAGTTCCTCGTTGGCGGCATGAGAATTGCGGTAGAGGATGGCGCTGGCGGACGATACCCATGCCTGGTCGATGCCGTGCCGGTCCATGGCGCGCAGCAACCCGCCGGCATCACGCCAAGGCAAGGCGCGGAAGCCCCAGTGACCAATGTAGGCGTGGGTATCGATCAACATTGATGAATTCGCTCACGCTCTCCTGACGGTGCTATACACTACCGTGACCGGGACGGTTGGTTGGCCGACCAACCATTCTCTTTCCTCTATGGATCAGTTTGCCTGACGTACAGATGTGACTGCCACATCGTCAATGGGCTCTTGCCTGTTTCGCGGAAAACTCCCAGGGCAGCTCGGGCATTCAAGACACTATGCGGGGACTCATGATGTTTGAAGTAGTACTCAGAACCACCCTTCTCTTCTTCGACAGCGTAATTCTTCAAGTAATGAAGGTAATCGGGGAGCGAAAGGTCATAGGGAACCCAAGCGGTCGTGGCAAGCACGCCGCCAGCCGCATACCCGGGTACGTCGGTTGTGAGACGGGCTATCCTTTCAGCTCCATAGTGATAGGCGACATTGAGGAATACGACGCCTTCCGTCCGCAGGAAGTCTTTCGCACCCCTCAGGACCACTCTGCGATAGTTGAAACCATCATCGTCATCGCTGAACGGAGGGTTTGACAGCAAAAAGTCCGTGCGGCCGCGAAAAGTGTCTAGCGTTCTCCGCTGAGCATCCGCAAACGGCTGATACGAGTCCGACACCATGAATCGGACTTTGTTGTCAACGGAGTTCGTCTGAGCATTCCTCCTGGCAACCTGAATACTACTTTCCGATATGTCCAGGCCAATGACTTCCTCAACAGCAGGGATTCTGGCTGCGAGAATAGCGAGACAGCCTGATCCGGTGCCCCAGTCAATGCCTGCCCCTGCCAAGAGGCTCTGGTTGCCGGCGATTGCTCTGAGGGCGATGTGGCTGGCTGAGCTCGGTGTGAATGTACCCTCCGGATGATAGAGATTTATCTCACCAAGATTGAGGGTCTCGTGCGGAAACAGAGTCGTCGTATCCTTCATCACAATCACACACTCCAGTCTTGGTAGCATGCAACTTGCGCACGTATGAATAACGCTGGTAGCAAAGGGGAGGAGAGAATAGACGTGCGGCAGAAGCGCCGGTCAATACGCCCTCACCCAGGTTACTGCTGTCTCCGCGATCACATTTTCGTGTTCACTCCTTTCCGATTTGCCAACTCGTCCCGGGATACCGCTTTATGCTCCTTGCCGGGACGTTTCACCATCTGACACATCGGATGTAAACGTTAACTACCGACCCGCAAAACGTCGCGTCTCGGTACGTGGTGACCCGCCAGGGACTCGAACCCCGAAC
>VXOZ01000442.1 GCA_009839775.1 Chloroflexota bacterium
AGACAGACGTATGTGTGGCAAAGTCTGGAAAAGCTGCGAGGACCCGCGCTTTGGCCTGTGCACGGCCACTTCAACTCGCTGGAAAGGGGAAAGCTCCCTCTCCCCTGGGAGAGCGTCCCATTTCTTTCTGGCCTGGCAGCCCTCTTGCTTCACGTGCCAGCCGATCAAACTGTTGGTCAGTTCGGCTGCTGCTCCCTCTCCCGGGGGAGAGGGTTGGGGTGAGGGCGAATCCTTGCTCAAGCCGCAGAGGAGAAACAGAACACGTCATCAGCGCCGCGGCCAGGGTTTTCTACGCCCCCAAGAAGCCCTCTTCGTACAAGACCGATTTGTAGCCGTGTTCCGTCGCCCAGCGGATGGCCGCTTCCACCTTCGCGGGCACGTTCGGCTGGTAGTGCCGCAGGTGTTTGCGGAAGTACTGCTCGTGCACCATCAGTTCCAGGATCTCGCTGCGGTGGGGGTCTTTGGCGACGACCTCCAGATGGGCCACGACCGCTTCCGGCGTCTTGATGGAGTTGATGACCTGGTCGTGAGTAACGAACAGAATATCCTCGCCGAAGTCCTTCCAGTAGTCATGGGTGTTGAGATACGCGGTGGTAGGGGCGTCCAGGTAATAGTTCACGCGCAGGGCCGGCGCGGGAATGAAGTAGCCCGCCAAGCCCCAAATACCCTCTTCACGCAGCGCGCGGCAGCCGCGGCGGGTGCCCTCGCCCCAATGGAGCGTGGTGAAGTGCGACCAACTCTCCTCGCCCGCGAAGCGCAGCGTCTCGTCCCGCACCTGCCGGTAGTCGGTGAGCAGCTTCTCCGCCGAGGCTTCCTTATAGGGTTCGCGCGGCTGGTCGGCGCGGGCGTGAAACGAAAGCTGCAGCCAGTCGGCGTTGTAGCGCCATTCCGATTTGTACGTATCCGGCATCTGGCGCAGGTCGAAGTCCTCGCAGGCGTAGTAGATGTTGATGTGGGTCTTAGTGCCGTAACGGTCGCGCAGATCGCGCATGAAGCCGAGGTAATAGGTGTCGAAAATTGACTTCGGCTTCTCCACGGCAATATCGCGCAGGAAGTAGATGTCGTCATCCAGCGAGAAGCGGTAGCGCGGGAACGAATTGCGGTCCCAGAGCACCGTAACAGCGTGGGAAAGCGTTTCGCCGCCGCGTTCAGCCACGGCGGTAATAACCGTCTCGTGGGCGTTCAGAGTGTACTCCGCCGTGAAGGTCGCGCCGATAATCCGCGCCCGCACGCCGTTCACCGTCACCGTATCGGCCTCGCTCACCACGCCCTGCACCGTGATGCGCAAGCCGTCGTCATCCTGCCGCCCGTCGTGCCGGTTAAGCACCGCGCCATGAATCGGCGCCGTTATCTGCACCTGCATGGGAAAACTTGCCTCCTCCGCTAGGCGAATATGGATACCGCATTCTAGCACAGTCAAATGGCTACTTGCTCAAAAGGCAATATAAGAATTCTGGAATCTATCGCTGACCTGGCTTGGCTGCCAAGAACTGTTGGACATAGTTGAATTCTATTCGCCTTTAAGCTTCTAGTAGTTCTGTTTTCAACCGAATCTTTGCTTGACGCCTGCTCCGTATCGTTGAGAACATAAAAAAGGGGGGAGAATAGGCCGCCAGCTTAAACCCGCAGCCTCCATCTCCCAGTCTAGATTCGTTGCTATGCCTAGTCACTTCATAGACCTCAATTGTGCGGTTGTCGAACTGCATGAGACAGCAACTGAATACAAAAAACCTGGTAGGCAAGGAGTTTTTCTTCTTGGAATTCGTATTACTCGCCTAAAGTAGAGATCAAGAATGACTACAAAACTGCTTATCCCATTTGCAAAGAACGCGGAAGGCAAGCTTGTAACCGCTCGCGAAGTTGAAAGAGGATTGGATTGCAATTGCACTTGCATTAGCTGTGGAGAACCGTTGCTGGCACGACATGGAAAAGAGAAGGTTTGGCACTTTTCCCATCGGAGCACAGGTGGCGTGGGTGGAAATGATGGCTGTGGGGAAGGATCAATACACCGAGCCGCGAAAGAAGCACTCAGTCAATCTATCGGCAAGCAATTTGCCCTACCTGACTTTCTCAGACCGCCCGGCACGGCGAAGGTCAGGGCAAAGATTCTTAGGGTCGTTCCGGAGCACTATATTGAAGAAGCTGGTCGAACCGTCGATTGTTGGATAAGGCTGGATGTACGGTGTGGTCATAATTGGCGAGTGTCAAAGCCGCTTGGTATTCGCGATCTAGCTGTTGAGATAGCCGTTTCCCACAAGAAGGATGCAGCCTATCGAAATGACATGCGCAACGCCGATGTTCCCTCCATCGAAATTCAGATCAGTTTGGATTACATTTGGAAACGGATAGCAAAGGACAAGAACCTTCCTGTTGAATCCCTTTTGCGTTCTATAGTCCTAAACATGACAACGAATCGCGAGTGGCTATACTTGAGAGAGTAACCACCTGATGACAATTCGGTAGACAGAGTTGTTGCCGGTCGATCTGACTGAATCGGCAGTGACCTCACTTACTTTGATTTCGCCGCCAGCACCTGCTGAACGGCGAATATGTCCACGTTCTTGTTAAACTTTTTTCGATTGGCCCGGGATTGCTACCTACCCACAGCTTGAAGTCCGCATCACGATCAAGGAAACCAGTGGATTCGACGCTATACATGAGTGATTTTGTCATAGGTGTCT
>VXOZ01000023.1 GCA_009839775.1 Chloroflexota bacterium
AACGGGTGGCGTTGCTCGCTACCTTCCCGAACTGTTGTCCGAGGCGGGTGTGGCGCTGCCGCATGCAGCCTGGACGCGAGATGAGTTTGCCAACACCGCAAGACAGCTGACCAAGGACACGGATGATGATGGCTCGTTGGATCAGTGGGGTTTTGCGATAAGTCATTTCTATCCCGATTGGTTACCTTTTGTAATCCATGAGACTGGCAGTGACATCATCGACCTCGAAGCTACTACGGTTGATTTCATGAATCCGGCAGCACTGCGAGGCTTGAACTTCTGGGATGAGCTAGGGCGTGTACACCGTATCATGCACTACGGTCCCGAAATTCAAGATTCACAAATTCAGGTCCGCCGCCCTTTCCAAGCTAGACGCACGGGCATTCTCTTCGAGACCGCCTTTGAGGTGGCGAGTCAAGATGGGCGTATGGTGGTGCCTATACCCACAGGTCCTGCGGAGGGCGCGCCGCTGCTGCTGTTCAATGTGCTCGGCTTCCCCACGGAAGCGCAGGATGCAGAACTCTCCTACCGTGCGCTGGTTCCTCTTGCCGTGGAGATTGGTGAACACAGCTCGTTGCCGACTGTTAAGACAAGCTTGCAACACATTTCCACACCATCGCGAGACCACATCAATCTTGTCTTCCAAGAGGAACAGCGAGAAACCATTCTCAACCTCCTTACCAACGGTCAACCCTCGTTCTTAGCTAGCAGCAACTACATGAATGACTGGCTCCTCAAGAACTTGACGCTGCCGCTGGCGCGCGGCGAATTAGATGTGGCGCAGGCCGCGCAGCAGGCACAAGAGGGGCTGAGTTCATACATTAGCAATTGATCGTGTTTTCTTCTGCATTTGCATGTCCTGAGACGCATAGATAGTAGAAAAATGGGGTAAGATAGGCACAGAAGTGGTGCAGTGCCAACATTGTGGGGAGGGCACGCGCAATGCGTGACTTCAATCGGCGAGAGCTTGTAGCGGCGACCGAAGACGACGTCTTGATCATGGTGTCGGATATGCGCTCGACCCTGCTTGCAGGGTTTGTGGGCGGTATCGGCATCATGAGCGCCTTCATTGGGGCAGCCGTGATCTTCGCCAGCCTTTGGGAGCTCTTGCGCCCCTTCTACTTCGGCATTCTCATTGCCGCTGTTGGGCTTGTGATCTTTGTCGCGTTTCTCGGCATTACGGGGTACTTCGTCCCGGAACTCCTCAATGCGAGGGTTGTGGCGGTCTTTATTGCCATCATGCTGGTGCTGATATTTGCCGTGGCTGCGCTCATGGCAGATACATCGGGTCCGACCGTGTTTACCGATACCGGGGGATTGCTGCTCAAGATGGCGCTTGGCATTCCGGTGCTCATTGGCCGTCTTTGGGTTGTCGTGCTCGCCGGAGGCATCCTTGGGACGGTGGTGGCTGCCGTCCAGAGGGACGCCCTGCAGCACGAGAAGCGCATGCGTCTCTATTTCACCTCGATCTTTACGGTAGATGTTGAGCCCCACACCTTCCTCGCAATCATGGGCGGCAATGTGCTGGCGATTAGCGCGATAACCGCCGCCTTCTCGCCGCCGCTCACGAGCGGGCTTGCGGCTTCCGTGGTATTGACGCCGGTGTGGGTGCAGGCCGGCTTTCTCTTTCAAACATACTGGCGGCCGATCATGCTACGCGTCCTAGACAGACGCGTCGGTCAGGAAGTCTGGTTTCGCCGAAACATCGGCCTAATGGAACTTCTGCAGGGCGAAGACTCCGACCTCACGGGTGCTACCTTCATGTCGGCGGGTGTGGATTCGGACAGAATGGTGGCGCAGGTAAAGGGATACTTCCGGCACCCGGACCAAATGAAGCGCGTGCAAGAGAGTGCCATGCGCATACGCGGGCTAACTGCGGTGGAGGTTGAAGACCTTGCCGTCAAAGAAGCCGAGGAGGAATTGGCACTGGAAGATGGGGCTATCGGCGTGCTGCGCTGCCCGAAATGCCGTGCTCCGGTACCCGATGAGCGCTTGTTCTGCCAGGAGTGCAAGACGTTTGTGCAAAACGAGGACCTCGGACACAGGGCGCACTTTCTCCCGCGCTTTCTCGCGGCGTCGCTGGATCTGAGTGTGCCGGTGGGGCTCATCCTTTTGTTCGGACTCACCGGCTTTAATCCGGCGGACGGGTACAACTTTCTCACCGTTTTCTGGCAATACATCTTCATGCCTCTCGTCTACGGCATATTCTTCGTTACTTTCTTGGTTCGTGGTACTACGCCGGGCAAGTCATTGTTTGGGTTGGAAGTGATCCTACTGGGACAACAACGATACCCTGGCTTCAAGACCATGCTGCGGCGTGAGGTGGTCGGCAAATTCGTCAGCCTACTGCCCCTGACGTGGGGCTTCTTGTCAGCGTTCTGGGACAAGAACGCCCAGACGTGGCACGACAAGATGGTCGGCACGGTGGTCGTACGCGATCCGGACGTGTGGTAGGACGAGCCCAATCCGCACGCACACTCTCCCGCTGCATGGTGGGCAAGGTTTCTTGATTCCCGTCTATTCCTGTCCGTTGGGATTCACTTCAATTCTGGCGTGAGAGCCTCTCACTTCATGAGTAATGGTACTGACATTATCGCTGTCCGTGACTTGGTGAAGACCTACCGCGTGGACCAGCGGCGCGAGGGACGCTTGGGCTGGCTGCGCTCCTTTGTCA
>VXOZ01000002.1 GCA_009839775.1 Chloroflexota bacterium
AATTCCTGCCGCGGAGAACGGTGGTGCTCTACGAGGAGCAGGCGCAGCAGTTGCGCCCGTATCGCGTACCCGGGGAAGGGGTGGCCCTTGACATTCCTCTGGTTGTCTTGGTGAATGAGCGCAGCGCCAGTGCCTCGGAGATCGTGGCCGGCGCGTTAGCACACTACGACCGTGCCGTCATTATCGGCCAGCGCACGTTTGGCAAGGGCACGGTACAGTTGCCCCACGACTTGAGCGACGGCTCGCAACTTCGCGTTACCATTTCCCGTTGGCTTACGCCCGGCAAGGAGTCAATCTCTGACGTTGGTATTACCCCCTCCATAGTGGTGGAGTCGGAATTCGATGGTACGAAACCGCTTGAAGAGGATGCGGCGATACAACGTGCCCTGCAAGAGCTTGCGCGGGTCCCCTCTATACCCAACGCTGCCTAACCTAATTTGGTGAAATTAGACTAATGGAAGAGCAGACGCTGCGTAGGCATACCCTACCGAATGGGCTGCGGGTGCTCATACTGGCCATGCCGCACACCCGTGCGGTAACCGTTAGTCTGTTCTGCGGGGCCGGCTCGCGCTATGAACCGTACGACCTTATGGGGCTATCCCATTTTCTGGAACACATGCTCTTCAAGGGCACCGTGCGACGGCCTGATCCCCAGGAAATAGCGGAAGCAATTGAACGAACCGGCGGTCTCCTGAACGCGAGCACGGGACGCGAGGCCACCGTCTTTTGGACGAAAGTGGCGTCGCAGCATCTCCCAATCGCATTCGACATCCTTTCCGATATCGCCCTGAATCCCGCGCTGAATCCCGATGACGTCGAGCGGGAGCGCAGTGTAATCCTGGAAGAACTCGAACTCTATCAGGATACGCCCTCGGATTGGGTACACGTGCTCATGTCGCGTTTGCTCTGGCCGGGACACCCGCTCGGGGAAGACATTGGCGGACGGCCGGAGTCCATCATGAACATCACCCGCGACGATCTGTTGCAGCACGTGGAAGATTTCTACCGCGCCAACAACATGGTGCTTGTCGTTGCAGGCGGCGTGGACCCCGACGTTGCCCTTTCCCATGCGGAAGAGGCGTTTGGCAGCTTACGCAAGGGAACCGGCCCGGCGTGGCTCCCAGCGGTCGCCACGCAACCGTTGGATAGAGTGATTACCCAGGCCGAGGACCACAATCAGGTGCTGCTCTGCATTGGCGGCAAAGGTCTTTCCCACGCCGACCCTGATCGCCACGCCTTTGAACTGCTCAATACCGCGTTGGGCGACGGCTTGAGTTCGCGCTTGGCAGTGGAGGTGCGCGAGCGTCTGGGCCTAGCGTATGACATCTACTCATATGCTGAGCAGTATTTCGATACAGGCTCTTTCGTCATTGCGGCTGGAGTGGACGACGGGCATCTGGGCAGTGCCCTCGCTGCCATTTGGGAACAGGTAGACCGCATTCGGCAGCACAGGCTGCCGGCGGAAGAGTTGGATAAGGTGCGGGAGTTTACAAAGGGGCGGCTGCTGCTGAGCATGGAAGACAGTTGGAACGTGGCGAGTTGGTACGGCAGTCAAGAAGTGCTGATGCACACCACGATTACGCTGGACGAAATGTTGGCTACTATCGACGCCATCACCGCTGACGACATCCTGCGCGTGGCGCAACGTATCTTCGTGCCCGGGTGGGCGCACGTGGCGTTAGTGGGACCGGGGCTGGACCGCGCGGCCATGGAAGACCTCGTGAGCATGTGGAACTAGGTTTGGCCGGGGTGGGTCCGTTGTAAGTGACAGCAGGCTCTCGCGCACGTAAATGTCCGGTGCGGTCGACACTCTAAGCGAGCGGGTTCTGGAAACCATAGCATAGGACCGTAGGGAAAAATGAAGCTAAGAGATTTCCTGCAGTGGGGAGAACAGGCGCTCGCGCTGAACCACACCGAGCTTGCGGAAGAAATCGCCCGCTATCTTCTCAAGCAGTCTCCGAGCAATCTGGCAGCGCGCACCTTGCTCGGCAATGTTCACCTGAGATCGGGCCAGATGGAGGAAGCGGAAGAGCACCTCTTGCAGGCGCTCGACATGGATCCGGAGAGCCCCGACACGCTCACAAGCCTCGCTGAGGTGTTGGAGACCCAAGGCCGAGATGAGGAAAGACTCGCCGTAATCCGCCGTGCCTTTGAATGTGATCCCACGCGCACTGAGGTTAAGCAACGTCTCCTGGCACTCAGACAGGAAGTGGGAGGCGCTGTGCATGAAAATGGACTCTTGACGCGCGTCAGTCTGGCGCGCATACACCTGCGCAGTGGCTTGCTGGAGCATGCAATTGCCGAGTTTCGCTATGTGCTTGCAGAGTCCCAGATTCACTGGAGCGCGCGTGTCGCCCTCATGGAGGCGCATTGGCTCAATGGAGAGAGGCAAGCGGCCAGTGGGATTGCGGATGAAATCGTCCGCGAGCACCCAAACTGCCTGAAGGCGATTTTGCTTTCGGCAGACGTGCGGGCGCACATGGGTCTCATAGACCAGGCGCGCCAGCTTTTGGAGCGCGCCCGGCAAGTCGACCCTGACTTTACGCTGGCCCGCGCGCTCTATCCTGCCAACGGCCCTTCACGCTTGCCGTTGCCGAACGATGATGCGGAGATTGAGGTGCCGATTGATTTCTTGCAGCGGATCGAAGCCACGTTGACCGCGGAAGAAGAG
>VXOZ01000118.1 GCA_009839775.1 Chloroflexota bacterium
GCCGTAACCAATCCAGGCCAGGCTGCCGAGCCAGCGATAGTTCAGCTTGGGAGCGATGGCGAGGATTACAACCCCCATGCCTAAGAATGCCGTCTGCTTCATGACGTCCACAGACACTTCGGACTCGATGAGGGTCGCGCTGCGAATGAGCACTACACCTACCGCGCCAAGGACGATGGCAACGGCTGTCAGCCAGTAGTCATACAGTCTCCATTTCCGTACGACAATCATGCTATTGCCTAGCGCTTCCAGCGGACTCGAAGTAGAAACGGGTCAGCTTATCTGCAATCGGAGCCGCGAATTCGGAACCCTCGCCTGCGCCGTAGAGTACCACAGCGAAGGCAATCTCCGGTTCGTCAAATGGCGCAAATCCCGTAAAGAGAGCGTGGGTCGGTAGGTGTCCACCCTCATCACGGGGGCCGGGGTATTCTGCCGTGCCGGTCTTGCCGGCAATTCCAAACGGGTTGGACGCTATCCGGATCGCAGTGCCACGCACCACCACATCACGCATCGCATTTCGGATTACGGAAAGCACCTCTGCGGAGTATGGCAAGCGCTGAGCCACCCGTGGTTCAATTGTCTTCACTTGCTTGCCGTCGGCGCCCCGTATCTCAGCAGCGACTCTAGGGTACATTAGTTTACCGCCATTTGCAATAGCCGCCGAAAGATTCGCAAGTTGCAGCGGGGTGCTCAAGACATCGCCTTGCCCAATTGCCGTGTTGTACGAGTCGCCTTGGAACCACTGCTCATTCTTGACGCGCTGCTTGCGCTCCGGTGTCGGCATGAGACCGTCCTGTTCGCCGGGAAGATCAATCCCTGTCGCATGTCCAAAGCCACAGGAATTCGCAGCTTGCGCGAGTGCTTCAGGCCCAATTCCTTCAAATTCCGTATAGGGACTCCCGCCGACCAATGTGTAGAAGAAAACGTCACACGAACGGACGAGGCCTTCATACGCGTTGAGAGAGCCATGTCCACTGCGTTTCCAACACCCAAATGACCATCCGCCGGGCAGTGTAAGCTGGCCGTGGCACGTGAATTCCGTGTCCAGGTCAAAATTGTGGTTTTCCAACCAATGCGCAAGACTAACGAGCTTGAAAGTGGAGGCTGGCGGATAGAGTCCCGCGATAGTTTGATTGACCAAGGGGCGCGACGGATCATTGGCCAACCGCCCATAGTCTTCTTGGGAGATAGACCGGGCAAAGAGATTGTTGTCGTATCCCGGCAAGCTCACCAACGCCCGCGCTGCTCCGGTGTTTACATCCAGGGCGACAACCGCACCGGACGGCGCTCCCGACTCTACGAGTCCTTCATGGAGCATTGCAGTGACGGCCTCTTGCAGTTCCAGGTCCAATCCCAACACAAGGTTCTTCCCAGGTTGAGAAGGCGTTTCACGCAGCACGCGCACGGTGCGGCCATACGCGTTCACTTCGACGTTTCTCTGACCCTTATCTCCATGGAGTTCCGTCTCGTAGATTGACTCAATCCCCGCAATTCCTACCTGGTCATCCCGTTCATACCCGCGGTTCAGATAGAATTCCGTGCGCTCATGGGGAATGGGGCCGACATAGCCAAGTACATGACCAACACTATCACCACCCGCATACTCGCGGATCGGCCGGCTCTCGGCGGAAATTCCCGGAAGATACGGATTCTCCTCCTCGATGATGAGAGCAACGTGACGCGGCACATCTCGTTTCAGGATGGTAGGCAGATACGGACTCCGCAGTCCTTCATTCATGCGTTCCATGATGGTGAGCGATGGCATTTCGAGCAGCGCGGCCAGGCGTCTTGCGACACTTTCAACCTCGTCGCGAGGCAAGTCGATCATGCGCGCCACGACGCTAAAGCTCGGTGCGTTTATGGCGACCCTTTGATTGTTCCAGTCATAGATCACTCCGCGCAAAGGCTTGACTGAGAGCACGCGTAGGCTGTTGTTCTCGGCTTGGTCGCGATACTCCGGACCGCGCACGATCTGGATGTACCACAAACGTGCGACGAGCGCGAGGAACGAGCCAAGGAGGACGATGCGGAGGAGATAGAAGCGGATAGCCTCACGCCGTGTCAGTGTGCGTTTCTCTTCTGGCACTATCTCCTCCTGGCGCTTGGGCTGCCTGTGGCTATTTCGAGGAAGCGAAATCCAACGAAGATCACTAACGGAGCAAAGAGCGCGTTGACGAGCGCCGTAGGCAACGCCATCTGTAGGAGCATGTCGCGATAGGAGAATCTATAGTCAAACGTTATCAGCAGGGCACCCAGAAGAATGAAGTACACTATCGCTATCCAAATCGTCGTAACTGCCGCCAGGACGGCCCGGTTTGGTTGCACGACACTTACCGCGAAACCGCCCACAAAGCCCGCCACGGTAAGCGCGAGAGCGCTCAATCCCCAATGTGCGCCGGAGAAGGCGTCGAGCAGCAGCCCGCCGACAAATCCCCATCCGGCGCCGCCCGCGGGCCCATACCACAGCGCCAAAAGGGTCACAACCTGCAGCATGGGCAACCACACGATGCCAAAGAGTGGAAAATGCCACACCACGCTCGTTTGCACCAGCGCGGCCACCAGCATCAGGATTACGATGGCAGGGCGTGAAACGTCGTTCATGAGGTTGGCGCTGTGAACTCCCTTTCTTCCAGCGGCAGCGGCACGAAATTGGCAACCACCATCACAT
>VXOZ01000200.1 GCA_009839775.1 Chloroflexota bacterium
TTTTAATGATACGGGGACCACCTTCATCTACACGCGTAAGTGCGTCGGCAGCGTCTTTTGTTTATAATCTCCTGGCGCCCACGACGGCTGGATTTTTCCAAAAGGCCACTTGGAGCGTGGCGAGACTTCAAGCGACGCCGCGCTGCGCGAGGTAAAGGAAGAGACCGGCGTAGACGCGCGGATCGTGGAGCGCGTCGGTACGATTCGCTATGCGTTTCGCGTGCGGGGCCGGCAAATCGCCAAGACTGCGCTCTTCTACCTGATGGAATACGTGGGCGGGAAGGCGAGCGACGAAAGTCCGGAGGTGCGCGCCGTCACGTGGGTGCCGCTCGGGCAGGTGGCGGACACGTTGAGCTTTGCCAACGAGGCCGGCATCTGGGCTAAGGCGCAAGGTCTCCTAGAACAGCGGCTAGCGCGCTCCGCGTAACCGCGCCTTCACGGAGAATGCGCGCGGGCTGGACGGTGCAGTCAATCACGGTGGAAGGTGTGCTGCCGGGCGCCGGCCCGCCATCGAGAATCAGGTCCACGGCGCTGCCGAGTTGATGTGCTGCTTCTTGGGCCGTGGTTGCGGGTGGCCTGCCGCTCAGGTTGGCGCTGGTGCCGGTTATGGGAAAGCCTGCCGCTGCAAGCAGGGCTTGAATTGCGGTGTGATTCGGCTGCCGCACCGCGAGCGTCGTCTCTCCCAACAGCGGTGAGAGGCCCTCTTGCTTCACTAGAACGATAGTAAGCGCACCGGGCCAAAACGCGCCAATGAGATCTTTCGCACTCGGCGGCACTGATTGCACAAGCTCTCGCAGGTGGCTGCGATCCCCGACCAACACCGGCAGCGACTTCTCATCCGGTCGCTGCTTGGCGTCCATCACCTTGTCTAACGCCTCTGGTGAGAAGACGTTAGCGCCAAGCCCATACACGGTATCGGTGGGGTAGGCGACGATGCCGCCCGCTCGGAGCACGTCCGCGGCGCGCTCTATGGCGGTCGGATCGGATGCAGAGAGAATCTTTGCCGTCATTGGTTCAACTGGGTATGCGGGAATAATTTGTGATTCTTGGGTACGGCGAATGTGGGCGAGGCCGCGTACGTCACACGCCTTCTCTCTGAGCCAACGGGACTGTCTGCCGCATCAGGCACGCAGCACGTGCTTCTCGATGGCCACGGCGACGCCGTCCTCCGCATAGCTCGTGGTCACAAAATCCGCGGCGGCCTTGACGCGCGGATCGCCGTCGGCCATCGCCACGCCAAAGCCGGCAGTCTCCACCAAGCTCAGATCGTTGAGGTTGTCGCCGATGCCCATCGTTTGCTCCAGCGTGACGTCAAGCGCCTTGGCAAGCTGCTTCAGCGCGCGTCCCTTGGAGACTTCCGGATGGATGGCCTCTGTGTAGTAGGCGTGCGACTTCGTGATGCCTAAGCGGCTGCCAAAGTGGGCGGAGAGTTCCTCCACCAGGCGGTCCGTCTTGCTTTCGTCAAGATTCACGAGCACGAGCTTGGTGGAAGGGTCATCTTGCAGAAACGCTGCCAAGTCCGGCACAACGGTCGCCTCCACGCGCGCGATGCGCATGTAGACCTCTGCCTCCGGCGTCAGGCTTTCCACGTGTAACCGATCGTCGGCAAAAGCGTTCACCTGGATGCCCCGCGCCCGCGCCAGTGTGACGACTTCCCGCGCCAACTCCGGCGGAACGGGAAGGTGAAACGTTGTCTCCTCCGTTACGGGATGGCGCACCAGGCCTCCCTGGTAACAAATCAGCGGCACGGTGATGTTCAATTCTTGGGCATACGGCACCATGGCCGCGAACATGCGCCCGCTAGCGAGCGTCACCGTCACCCCTTGCGCCTGGGCGGCGGCTATCGCCTGCTTCACCCGCGGCGAGACCGTGAGATTGTGGTCGATGAGCGTGCCGTCCAGATCGATGGCAATGAGCTTGATGCCGCCGCTGGAACTCATGCCATGAGCCCCCGCACAATGTCCATGTTCGCCTGATCGGGCCCCTTGTCATCGAACCCCGGCACTTCCAGCACGGCGCACGTGTCCGCAAGCGCGTCATGGTTGACGATGTAGCGGAATGCTTCCAGCCCGATGTGGCCTTCGCCAATATTCTCGTGGCGGTCCTTTTGGGAGTTGTACGGCACCTTGGAGTCATTGAGGTGAAAGGCGGTGAGACGGTCGAGACCGAAATGCTCATCGATCTCCTCGAGCATGGCGTCAAAGCCCTCCTCTGTCTCCACGTGGTACCCGGAGGCAAAGGCATGGGCCGTATCCACGCAGAGCTTGATGCGCTCGTGGTTGCCGCAAGCGCGGAGGATCGTGCCCAACTCTGCGAAACTGGAGCCGATGTTACCGCCCGATCCGGCGCTGTTTTCCAGCAAGAGCGGTACGGTGTCGGAGGCGTCCAAGGCCGCGCCAATGGCGGCTTCAATCCGAGGCAAGGCCTGTTCGAGGCCGTCCCCCATGTGACTGCCCACGTGGGTGACCACGCCGGCGGCGTTGAGCAGGTCGCCCGTTTGCAGTTGGAAGGTCAGCGTCGCCACCGACTTTTCGTAGTTTTCCGGCTTGGGCGAACCGGTGTTGATGAGGTACTGGGTATGGCAGAACACCGGCAGGGGCGACTCCGCCTGGGCGGCCGTGAAGGCGGCTATATGCTCGTCTTTGGGCAGCGCGCGCTGCCAGCCGCG
>VXOZ01000109.1 GCA_009839775.1 Chloroflexota bacterium
AAGGCAAAGGTCTCATCATATCCTGTGGGCTAAGCCAAGGCCACGCGCCAGGTCATGCTAGAGAAGAAAGAACGCTATTTCAGCCCGCTGACGATGCTTTCGCACCCGGTTTCCTTCCATACGTACAGCAGCGCCTACCAGAACCAGTGCTGGGACTATGCGAACGAACTCGGATTGCCCATCTGGAGCGCCTTCGAGTGGGCGGACTTTGTGCGGGCCCGCGACCAGGCGCAGGTCTCCAACAGTGCCTGGCAAAACGGCAGCTTTTCGTGCCAAGTGTCCGGCGCTTCCCCAAGTGGCAGCTTCACGCTGATGGTTCCGCTGGAAAACGGTGAAACGCCGCGTGCCGCAGTCGACGGCGAGGCGGTCGACGTGTCGCTCCAGGACGCCTACGGCTGGACGTACGCGCTGGTGCCGGTGCCCATCAGCAAGGCGCAGGCAGAGTCACGACAGGTAGTAGTGCAAACGTGATAGACTCGTCGAGATGAAGTGCTTGGCTGAGGTGTGTCAACATCTGATGTCATTCCGAGCGCTAGCGAGGAATCGAGAGCGTAGCAAAAGGGCCTATCTTCCGCTGGACGACAGCAGGGAGAGCACAATCAGGAGGCATTCTTGTCACTCCGGCGAAAGCCGGAGTCCAGGGTACTGGAGTAACCTGGACGGATTTGGTGCCGTCGCGGGAATGAAGGAGGCGTACTCTCGCAATTCATAGCATTAGCGGGTTGGATTTAGAAAAGGCGGCGAAAACTAAGCGAACGTGTGTGCGAAGACTACATAGGTAGCAAGGAGCATTCAATGGAATTGACAAGCGAAGAAAGAGACCTGCTGGAAAACAAGAAGAGGCAGTTTCCGTTTCCCATCCTGGGCGGGTGGTACACCCAGGCGGAGGTAGACGCGATCAACGCCAGCTTGCAGGAGAGCATGGACTGGCGCATCGGCTTTCACGGCCCGGAGATCACGCAATTTGAGCAGGAGTTTGCCGAGTACTGCGACGTCAAGCATGCGCTGGCGGTGAACTCCTGCGGCACCGGCTTGGATGCGGCCATTCATGCGCTGCAGCTTGGCCCTGAAGATGAAGTGATCGTGCCCGGGATTACCTTCAAGGCGACGTCCCACTGCGTGATGGGCGTTGGCGCCAAGGTGGTGCTGGCGGAGATCGATCCGGCCACGTTCAACATCGATCCGAACGACGTCGAGCGCTGCATGACGCCCAATACCCGCGCCATACTGGCCGTGCATAACAACGGCCTCTCCGCCGACGTGGACGCGTTGGAAGACATCGCCCAGCGGCACCCGCATCCCGTCCATGGCCCGCCTCCCGTACTCTGCGATGCGGCCCGCGCCGTCGGCGCCGGGTACAAGGGCACCAAGGTCGGCAAGAAAGGCGCCATGAACATCTTCAGCTTTCAAACCAGCAAGAACATGACGACGCTGGGCGAAGGCGGCATGGTCACGACCGACGATGACGACTACGCGAATTTCGTGAATAGCATGCGCTCGTTTGGCAGTGCGCTAGACGGCTGGGGCACGAACTTCCGCATGACGAAGTTGCAAGCGGTAGCAGGTTCAATCCAGGTCACGCGGCTTGACGAAATGAACGATGCGCGCCGGCAGCGCGTGGCTGACTTCGTCGAGCTGATCGAGGACATTCCCGGCCTCATCCTGCCCATCGAACCCGAGGGCTACCACCACGTGTGGTACGGCTATACGCTCATGTTTGGGGAAGAGTGGGCGGGCGACCCGCGCGACAAGTTTGCGGACCGCCTCATCGGCCATCATGGCGTCGGCACGTGGATCATGAACGCCTCCCTGCCGGACTACGTCGGCTATATGGTGCGCATGGGACACAGTCCGGAAGATGTGCCGGTCTCTACGGATGCCGGCCGGCGGCTCTTCTGCCCGGCGATCCATCCACTCATGACCGACGAGGACTTGCGCTACGTGGCCGCGGCCATCAAGGAGAGCATGAACACGGTGGCGTCGGACATGCGCCTGCCGGTGGCGGTGGGATAGAACTGCGGTCGACCCGCTGAGAAAACATCTATTGGTTGTCGGCAGGTAGCGGTTACCCATCATCTCGGCCCATGAGAGTTGGATGAGGTTGCTTGTGCAGAGTGCTTGCCCGGGTAGCATTGCGTAGGCGCTGGAAATGCCAGGCAAATGGTCAATCGTCTGCCAGATTCGTCAACGCAGTGTATCCGCCTTGCCATAGGTAGATTTGGGTAGACGCTGCGCAGCACTCTTAGCTGGCTCTTTGCGGTAGCCACCGGCGGTGTGAATGTGCAGCGTTCCCACGATCGTCCTCGGAGTGACGAGATCCCAGAGATGAATCCACGGCTTGCTGAACAGAAAGACCGCTCAGACCCCAGCGACGACACGCATGCTGCTGGGGGTGAAGAAGAGAATGACTGGGACGAGTATGCAGATGAGATTGCCAGCGCCGTAGCCTTTGCTTCCTGGCAACAAACGCCTGAACCCCAATTTGATTGGGATAAGGATGACACGGAGGTAGCGGCGGAGCGAGGGGAAGTGCGCGGATTTGGAGAGGATTGGGAAGATTGGGCGGCAGTTGATGAGCTAGAGGATGATGTGACGTATCATTGGAGTAAGGATAAAGACGAAGGGCATTGAGTTGCCGCATTGGCGCAGAAAGACCTAATCCATGGC
>VXOZ01000034.1 GCA_009839775.1 Chloroflexota bacterium
CAGCAACTCTTGCGGCGCGAACAGCTTGGTGACGGTCACAAAGTTGATGCCCCGCTCCTTCAACGCCACAATAACCGCTGGTACCGCGTCCACGGTCGTCTCATGGATGTCATGGGCCAGGATTATGGCCCCGGGCGGCGCATCCACTATTCGCGCAGCTACGATCTCCGCATCACGGTCCCTCCAGTCTAGGGGGTCGATGCTCCAAGAAATGAAAGGGATGTCAGCTATAGCCAGGACGCGGTCATTGTAGGCGCCATACGGGGGGCGCAGATGCACCGGCGGTTCGCCGATGATCTGGGTGACAATGTCGTCCGTCCATTGGATCTGCTGATGGATGTATTCCTCGGATAGGCCGGCCTCGGTCAGAAGCGGGTGGTCCCAGGTATGATTGCCAATCTCATGACCCTCCGCGAACGCGCGGCTAACGGTCTCGGACTGGATGCGGGCATTGCTGCCCAGAATGAAGAACGTTGCCTTGACATTGTGCTCTTTGAGAATATCCAGCAAACGTCCCGTGAAGATCGACGGGCCGTCATCGAAGGTGAGCGCCACGCATGGGACCTCATAACAATCGATCTCTTCCTCTACCAACGAACTTGCCTGCGCCGCTGGCGGCGAAAGTGCCTCAGCCACCACTGACGAACCCAACCGCACCCTTGCCCAGACTTGCTCCAAGGTCTGGGCCACCTCTTGCAACGGCACCGCCGCACCTGCTTCCTCACCCAGCAGCCCCCGGATTTCCGGCTTGAGCAGATCGTCGATCGCGGAGGCAGGCAGCTCAACCTCCACCACGCCAGCGACCCCGGCCGCAACCTGATACTTGTCAAAGGCTATCAAGACGGTACCATTGTCCCGGAACAAGATATTGTCGAAATTCTCTGCGGTTGGCGCCGTGCCTTCTTCTATCCATCGCAAGACCGCCTCTAGCGCCTTCTTGCGAGCGGCGTCGGATTCATATTCCCCCTCAGCGATCCAGCCACGGGCGCGCTCTCCCAGTACCTCCCGCGTGAGAGTGGAAAGACGCTCCAGGTAGCGGCCATCGACAAAGAGATCGGAGATAGACAACTCGGCGCCGTCGCGGCGGTCGAAAATATACCCAACAACGAAAGCGTTGCCCGTGCCGCCCGTATGCACCGACCGCACGATGTCAAAGAAGACCAAGTTCTCATTAGCGATCGCAACGTCGAAATATTGACGATAGTGCGTGACAAAGGTCGCCGCCTCTCTGCCAGTCTCTTTCCTATAGTCCTGATAGGCCTTTTCGATCGCTTTCGCGGTGGTCCGATACTCAGCGATGAATTCCTCTGTGACTGCTTCCATCCGCGTGTTAATTGCATCCTGCTCCGTTACCGGATAGGAAACATGAAGCAGCGAACGGCCTTCATTGTCAATCTCTTCAATCGTATAGACGAAGATGTCCGCGTATTTCGACGGGTCAAACGAGGGGAAAGAGGCGGGCGTTTCCTGTACCGTGGGCATAGCGGTAGTCGGTGCCTCACCATCTGCCGGGACTTCAAACGTCTGGCAGGCAGCCAGCACCAACGAGAATACAGTCAACAGACCGCAGCGTAGCAACATCACGTCAGTTCCTTCACCGGCCAGGCTTGAAACCCGCAATGGGGCTACCCACTGCCCGCCTGCTCCAATTGCTCGGCGCGGGCTTGCAGCACGTATGCCAGGCTGCGCGCCACGCCGCTGAGCACGCCCACCAAGTTTGTTGCGGGTGCTTGCATGCTGCCGAGCATCTTCGCCAGCATCTCCTCGCGTGAGGGCAGCGACGCCAGTGCGCCGACCTCTGCCGCGCTGATACCTTTCCCATTCATAAGACCGCCCCGCACTTCAAGCGCATCCACAGTCCTGGCGAATGTGGTGAGGGCTTTCGCGACAGTCACCATGTCGCCGTCGGCGAACGCGATGCCGGTCGGCCCGTCGAGAAGCTGAGTGAGATCTGCCTGGTCTTCGCGCTCCGCCGCGAGGCGCAGCAGCGTGTTCTTTGCCACCCTGAACTGTCCGCCAGCGGCCCGGAGTTCCCGGCGCAGTGTCTGCATCTGTCCTACGGTCAGACCCCGGTAGTCGGTCACGATCACCAGGTCCGTGCCGCGTAGCGTTGTGCGCAGCTCGTCGATCATTACGGCTTTCTCTTCACGAGTCGCCAAAACACATCACCTCCTCTCTGCAAATAAAAAACCTTGGCGTTGACCAAGGCTTTACGCAAAAGACCTATTGCAGGCACGCCGTTTGGCTAAGTGTGCCGTGCAGTGCTCCGGTCTTGCGGATTGTGCCTGGACAGGCTTGCCTCGCTGAGGATTATGCTCCCCCATGGGGAGCGCCTGTGGTCAACGGCTTGTTCAATTGTCTACTCGTGCTCGCGCACGTTCACTACATAGGATAGCAGGAGCGGCGCCGCAAGTGCAATTCGCGCCCTGTTGGATGCGCCGCTTGCGAGTGAGAGCACGAACGAAGCAAGTCTTGCGCCATTGGGGCATAGCATAAGGCTTAGAGAAGGCCTTGTTCGCAGAGCCGCAGGTGAAAATAAAAAAAAGAAGGTGGGGGGGGGGGGGTGGGCCCCCGCCCCCCGGTTGGGGGGGGGCCGGTGTGGTTTTAAACAAAACCCGGCCCCCGCCCCGGTGGGGGTTGGGGGGTTGGGGGTGTGGGT
>VXOZ01000346.1 GCA_009839775.1 Chloroflexota bacterium
AAACGCCCGCCAGGTACCCCCGCGCGTGGCCGCTGATAGCGGACGTGTAGACTCCGCCGCGGCCGGCGGGGGGGAACGACGGGTGGGGGTGCGACCACTGGGGGCCGTAAGCCTCGTCGGGCGCGGTCTCGCCCGCGTAGGGTTCCGGCTGCGACCATTGGAACCCCTGCGACGATGCCTGCGGGTGGCAGAGCGTCTCGCGCTCCCCGGATGTCGGATCGATGAGTTGCAGTCCCACGTCGGGCAGGGTGGTATCGCAGACGATTTGCGCGCCGTCGCGGCGGGGCGCGGGATGCCAGCAGTTGAACTCCGCTACATTCCGCTCGCCGGTGCCGTCGCGGCGGATGGCTTTCAGGGCGTGCGGCCAGTAGGTAAAGATGATCTCGTCGTTGGAGAGCCACGACTCGTGGGTGATCCACTCGTCGAACGTCTGGTCGCGCAGCGGCCGCGGGTTCGAGCCGTCGGCTTCCACCAGCCACATGCGCGGCAGGTCGGACGAAAACAGCACCGTGCGCCCGTCGGGACTCCACTGCGCGTGGGCCACAAGCTGATCGGTGCCGAAGAGCACGCGCTCACCGCCGCCGTCGGTGCGCACGGCGAGGATGATCTTCTTGCCGTCCTTCTGCGCCGCCAGCAGAATCTCTGAGCCGTCAGGACTGATGGAGCAGTTGCCGAGCCAGGACGAAGGCGGCAGGTTCGTGAGCACCGTCTCCTGCAGTGTTGTTGTGTCAATGGCGCGCAATTGGGTCGTCGCGGCGTAGTAGACGTGTTTGCCGTCGGGCGAGACGCACGCCGACCACGGCGAAACGTCGCCGCTCGTCGTGAGTTGCCGCAAAGCGCCGTCCGGCAATTGGATGCCGTAGAGATTCGGCGCGCCGGCGCGGTACGAAGTGATGATGAGCATGTCGTGGTTGGCGCCCGCCCAGGCTGGATTGAGGAAGTACGGCGCGTGGTTCACACAGGGTGCGTCAGTCAACTGCCAGATGGCTGTGCCGGTCTGTTCATCCCGCAGCACCTGCTTTTCGGTGGGTAGTTGCGTGGCTAGTGACGTACTCATACCAGCTATCCTTTCTCTTTATTGAATCGTAAGCGTCATGACAAGAGACGACGTATTTTTAGGTACTGCCAACGGTGTTGCACTTCGTTTGTGAGTCTAGGGAATCCAGCTTCGCCGCGCATACCCCAGATTCTGGCCCCGTATCACGCACGGGCAGGAAAATTTCCAAAGCGCTGGGGCAATCAAAGATCTCCCTAGGAGCCTTTGGATGCGGCTTGACTTGGAGGATGGCTCGCTCTAAGCCAGCCCTGCTCCTTGAGGACCCGAAGCGCCAAGCCAATCTGTCGCTCAGAGAATTGTTGCTTGCGTTCTCCCCAGTCATACGTATGTTCGATGATCTCTGCCTCTGATGCGTTCGGATGCTCACGAGCCACCCAGTGCACTGTCGTCAGCAATTCGAGACCGAAAGGAGACTCAAACCCATCAACGAGCTTTGAAACCTTGTCAAAACGTGCGCGGGTTTCCGGATGGTCCTTGAGGAAAGCGCGCGCGTCGTTTATAGCTCCGGGAACCAGTTCGAGTTCCTTGTTAGGCGCGTCGCCGCCATCGGCATAGCCGGAAATGAGATGGCCTTCTATCGCACTTAAGACGTGACGGAGGTTCTCCGCATATGGGCCGAGGGCTGCTCTTTCGTACTTAAGATTCAATGGCTCCCCAGCTTCCTGCAGGAAATACAAGAGCTTGTGGACCTCCAGAAGCGTTACCGATGTGTCAAGCAAACTGCGAAAGTACTGCTCCATCAGTCCGACCAAGGCCGCTCGTCCAGGCGTCATCTGCGGCACGTTGGTCGAGCGGTTCACCTTGCCGTCGGCCGGCCCGCCGCCAGGTTCGAATACGACGACTCTAACGTCCGGGAGTTCTGTTAGGCCTTCTTCAATACGTTTGCGTATGTCTCGCCACTCCAGACCGCCTAAACCGCTTGCCAGCGGCGGCAGCGCAATGGATTGGATATTGCGCTCTCTAATCTCTTGGGCTAACGCCGCGAGCCCACTCTCGATATCCTCGATGCGGCTCTTGCCCCGCCAGTGGCGCTTGGTCGGGAAGTTAATTATGTAGCGCGGTCCAGTTGGATTGCCGGTTGCGAACACGAACATGTGTCCTGGATTAACTTCGTTACGCTTACATGCCGCAGCATACGCCTTGAAGTTCTCAGGGAACGCGTTCTTGAACTGCAGCGCGATGCCGCGTCCCATCACGCCAACACAGTTTACGCTGTTGACGATCGCTTCAACGTCTTCAGCGAGGATGTCGCCTGACTTGAACTCGATAGCCACAAGTGACCTCCCTCATCAATAATACCATCGCGGCCTGATTTCAATGTATGGACGATGGGAGACCTCTTCAATCGTTGTCAATACTTGGGTACGAATATTCCATGACTTCACACCGATGCGGGATACTAATTCCCATGGCAAACTCCGTTCAACTAGGAATTCTGCATTTTTCCTCTCCTGAAAGTGGTCTGGAATGTCACTTCCCGACCAATTGACGGCACCCACTGCGTCCCAATCGATCTCTTGAAGCGCCGCTAGATCGGAATAGTCCTCGAAGTATTCGGATCCCGCACTAGATGTAGTGATCACCCACCGGCGTGTTTGTT
>VXOZ01000055.1 GCA_009839775.1 Chloroflexota bacterium
CGTCAGTGGTAGCGATGCGTCCAAGAATGCGGAGATGCCGTCCGCATGGCGCGATTTTTCGTTGGAACCTTCCGCGGACCGGTGAAGTGCCGTGTGCCTCTTGGCAATACCCTCGTATTCAGGAATCGGCCACCGTGTACGCTTGATCCACGGAATACACCTCTTCCAGCTTCACGCGGAAGGGTTCCTGGGGGCGGGTAACGGCGGCGCTCTTCACGGCGTGGTTTTGCAGGTTGTGTTCGCAGAGCAAGCCGCGCAGATGGGAAATGACGTCCGCGTGCGCGCGGCTGCCCGCTAAGTTCCCGATTTCATCGGGATCGGTCTCCAAGTCGTAGAGTTCGCTCTCACCGGTGGCGTAGTGGACGTACTTGTAGCGCGCGTCCCGCACCATCTGGCTGCCCATGTTCTCGCTGAATACGATGTCGCGATGGGGGAGCGTGGGATCGCTCAGCAGCGGCGCCAAGCTCCGGCCCTGCAAGGTGTCTGGCGGTTCCACGTCGCAGGCAGAGTAGAAGAGCGGCACGTAGTCGAGAGAACTTACCAGCGCCGGACACCGTGTCCCGGCGTCTACCCCCGGCCCACGTATGATAAGCGGCACGTGCGCCATGGACTCGTAGTAGAAGCCCTTGTACGGCAGGCCGTGGTCACCGAGGGCATCACCGTGATCTGCGGTGTAGATGATAAGCGTCTCGTCGAGCACGCCGTTGGCCTCCAGCGCGGCCAGCATCTTGCCGACTTCCTCGTCGATGAGGCTGATGTTGGCGTAGTAGTGCGCGCGCCACATGCGGTGTTGCTCCGGCGTTGCCTCTGCAGGGCTCATGCGGTACATGGAGTTCTTGAGGTTCTCCTTACCGGCCTGCTGTTGGGCGCGGGGCTTGTTGACTATCTCCGCCCGCGAGCCGACCGGCGTGGGAATCGGCGCGTCGTAGTACATGTCTGCCATCTCTGCCGGCGGGTCGTAGGGATCGTGGGGCCCGGCAAAGCTCACCCAGGCGGCAAAGGGTTCCTTGCCGTTACGGGCCAGCCAGTCGGCGGCCTGATCGCCGATGAAGCCATCCACGTGGAAGCGTTTCGGCAGCGGCGTCACCGAGGCGTTCAAAGTGTCAAAGTACCCGGGGTTTTGGGTAGGGTGCGCGCGCCTATACCCATGCGCCTGTAGAAACTTGCTGTGGTCGTCCGGCAGGTACGTATGCCGCTTGTCCTCCGCGCTGATGCGCTCCTGGAAGCCGTTGCGCGCGTCCCAGGGAAAGAAGTGCATCTTGCCGATGGCGGCTGTATTGTATCCGGCGTCGGTGAGCAGTTGCGGCCAGACGGGCAGCTTACCCTCGTCCAGCCAGTGCCCATTGCCGAGCACACCGGTGGTTGTCGGCCACTGCCCGCATATTAATGCCGCGCGCGTCGGCACACAGAGCGGCGCGGGCACGTAGCAACGTTCGAACACCATGCCCTCCCGCGCCAGCCGGTCGAGATTCGGCGTCTGCATGAAGTCCAAACCGTAGCACGGCAGGCTATCCCAGCGCTGTTGGTCCGCGGTGATGAAGAGAAGATTCATAATATCCCATTCGCTCCAGTTTCATTGCCAGGTACGATAGCAAGATTCGGGTGGTTGCTCAAGACGATGCAGATGTACAGTATGCATAAAGGAGAAGGAGCAAGCCGCATGGACCAATATGACGATTATCACGGACCTGATGACTATCACCGCATCGAACACGCCATTGAGTTCTTGGCACAGAACTTCCGCAACCAGCCGCAACTCGAGGATGTCGCTGCCAGCGTACACCTCAGCAAGTATCACTTTCTGCGCCTCTTCAAGCGCTGGGCGGGGGTGACTCCGACCCAGTTCTTGCATTACCTCACCGTCGAGTACGCCAAGGAGCGGCTATCCGCAAACCAAAGTATCTTCGCTACGGCGTTTGACGCTGGTCTCTCCGGTCCCAGCCGGTTACACGATCTTTTCGTCACGTTCGAGGCCATGACGCCCGGCGAGCATAAGCGCCGTGGCGCCGGTCTGGAAATCGCCTACGGGTTCCATCCGACACCCTTTGGCGCGTGTCTCCTCGCCACCACGCCGCGCGGCATCTGTGCGCTGCGGTTCGCTGTACCGGCGGATCGGGAGCAGACTCTCATGCAGTTGCAGGCGGAGTGGCCGGGCGCACAATTCGTGCACCGCCCCGCGGCCGGCGAGCCGCTCGTCCACCGCCTCTTCCACCGCGCCCACGGGCAAGCAACGCCGCCGTTCCACCTGCTGCTCAAAGGCACGAACTTCCAGATCCAGGTCTGGCAGGCGCTCCTTGCCATCCCCTTTGGCGCGCTGGCAAGTTACCAGGCTGTAGCAGCGCATATCACCGCTCCCACTGCGGCCCGTGCCGTGGGCCGCGCTATCGCGCAGAATCCCATCGCCTATCTCATACCGTGCCACCGTGTGATCACGAAAGTGGGCGCGGCGCACCGCTACCGCTGGGGAACCGTTAAGAAACAGGCCATGATCGGGTGGGAAGCGAGCCGCCTGCACACGGGGCCGTTGACACGTAACGTCATTCCGAGCGAAAGCGAGGAATCTCAAGCATTTGTACCGGATTCACTGTCGCTTTGCTCCGCAGAGTGACAGAAAAAAGCACGTGACGAGAAGAGATAGTACTTGCGTATGTAGC
>VXOZ01000474.1 GCA_009839775.1 Chloroflexota bacterium
GTGAAGCAAGAAAAGAAGCACTGCGAGCGCTTCAATCCGAAAAGCTACCCCTGCGCTCTATCAAACAAGCATTGAGGCTAACTGGTCCTGATGATTCCTCAATAGTGGCTGGATCTCCCGCCGTGGCTTCGCTGGGAACGTCTGAGCGAATCGACCTCGCTTACGAGGCGTACTTCGAAGAACCAAAGATGCGAGATGCCGCGTTGCTCATATTGGAACCGGTGACGGAGGATACTCACCTCGAAGTTGATTTGAGCGAGAGCGGAAACGAATTGGCGCTTTTGTATATTGCGACCGGCCAATTTAGGGAAGCGGAAGACTTCCTTTCCTACGAGGGGTTTGAAGAAGTTGACATTCATACGGCCTTCAACTACGCAATGGCTTCTTGGGGACTACGGGGTAGTGCAGATGCTGAAGCCTTTATTAGAGTAATCCAACTGCATGAGGCTCAAGAAAAATTCGACCGTTCCGATGATGCAAATTACCTTCAATGTATAGCTCTCGCCTACTGGGTAATCGAAGACACAAAGAAGGCGATGGAATATGCGGAATTGGCGCTGAAAGAAATTGATCCCGACGATGACACGTTTACTTGCTGGCGCTACAGCGTTGTGTCGGCTAACGCTCTTAGAGATGACATCGTGGAAATGATTGAGTTATTTCGTGGAAATGCTCTGATGGAGCCACCTTTTATTTCGAACTGACATGATCTGCTTTTAAAAAGAGCAACTCAGAATCGCCCATAACGTTGCAACAAGTACAAAGTGAAAATTGGCCTACTTCTTCGCTTGTCGAACCCGTGATGCGTATTAGAGGAGTACCTAATGATTGATCAGAAAGCTAACGGAAACCCTCCAGTTTTCTCGTCCGACCTGAGTGTGTCTGGGCAACTATTCGGATTAGCGTTCGTGGTGGAGGCCTTGGTTGCCTCACGGTCGAGCGAAGAACGAGAGGAGTTCTATCGGCAGTTAAGTCGTCGCTTTGGGTCGATGACGTTCTTTCGGGTACCGGAGGATTATCAGATTCCAAGGGAATTGCACACTGAAGTCCGAGAGCATTCCAAAACCGTGATCAATTATTTTCTAGAGCAGTTTCGTCCTCGCTCTCTGGGAGGGACAGACTGACAGAGCCCCGATCAGCGAGGCTGCACCTACAGGCTTGAATGGGTGCCGGCCGGCCGCTTGATACTAGCTCTCGCACTACGATTAAATCACCATGAAAAAGGCCTCCATTTCTTGTCGGAATTGTCACTTCCTTGCCAAGCAAGTGAGGGACCGACAAGGAGGTTTTTTTACCTTTTCGTGGGACCAGGAAGAAAGGGACAATCTTGCATTGATCGACCCTCCCGGTCGCTGGTCAAAGCGCTGTCACATGGGCGTGTGGGACACGGGGCTATTGCCACTGTCAGACGAAGAATTGCGCGCAACCATTACGAAGGCGAGGGGTATAGATGATTGCTTCTTTATTGAAGCACAGCCGGGAATGCTAAACCCGGCGGCCGAGCGGTTGCAGGAACGAAAGGCGAAAATTCGACAACTCAGGCAAGATCATAGACACACGAGAATTGCTCTTTGGATAGCCGCAGTGGGCTTATTCGTCACTGCTTGCTTGCAGATTGTTGCGATTGTTTCCGAATAGCTACCTACCTATTGCAGCAGGGATGCCGGACCAAATCCTGCGGGAGAAATTGAAGGCCAAACAATGCAGAAGTATTCGCCATTTGATAAACCAATCAACGAACTACAAGCCTCTGATCTCGCTGTATTGAGGGACGTAAGCGAGGGATGGTACGTCGAGTACAAGAGTCAAGTGCCGAAGGGCAGTGCACTGGCTAAGGCTGTATCCGCTTTTGCGAACACATACGGCGGTTGGTTGTTTCTAGGGATAGAAGAAAAAAGTAAGGAAGATCCCGCGGCCGAGTCCTATCCGGGCATCCCAAGCGACGAAGTGGAATCCACGCTGCAACGGCTGCGCCAATCGACCAATGCGCATCTGAGTCCGATCCCACATTTCGAGAGCAAAGTGCTTCAAGGGCCTTCCTCAGAGATTCAACTCGCTGATGAGGCATCAATTGTTGCAGTAGAAGTTCCGCAGAGTCACACCACGCCTCACGTTCACAAGGACGGGCGCATCTATAGACGGGTCGCAGACAGCTCGGAGTCGAAGGCCGAAACCGATCGTTTCATCCTGGACCAATTGTGGCGCCGCGCGGATCCTATTCGGAAAGAGGTGCGTAGGTGGGTAAAGAACGATCCGGAATTTTCTGAAGCAGAGGCGCAGATGCCGTATCTTCGGTTGCTCCTGAGTGCAGACCCCTGGCGCCAGCGCAGTCCATGGCTTAACGCACCAACTCATGAAATCAGAAGCCTTTTTTCCCGGCAAGAAGCAGGCCTTCCATCCGCACCTTTCGAGACTTTCTACACCACCGCAAATGGATTCATTGCTCGCCAGGCAGAAGGTAACGATCCGCACGATCTTGGAATGACCTGGAAGATTCAGCGGGACTTATCATCGGAAATGATCTTTCCGTTGCGACTATGCCGCCCAAGTCAATATGACGACGATGTCCAAGATATCCGAAACTATAAACATGGTACTTATTTCCTGAACTTATTGATCGAAAAACACTACACGACTCCCAAGATTGCCGACC
>VXOZ01000064.1 GCA_009839775.1 Chloroflexota bacterium
TACTGCCGATTACCCGTGGTCACCGACACTGGATTTGTTGCTTGGCACCGTACTACCGGCTTCGTGTGCTGTAGCAGTATGGGAAAGGCGCCGGGCAGTTGCTTTGGCGCAAATGGCACGTCAGTCCGGTCGCGAGCAGTGGGAGATAATGCACTTGGCAATAGCGGGAGTGGAGGCGCACACGCATTCCGGTACCGACAGCGCGCACGCGTGGCTGCTGCGGCTTCTGGATGAGGTGTGCCGGCTTGCGGGAGCAAGGCGCATTTCAGGCATTATTGCCCGCGTGCCGGATGAGAGTTGCTTACTTGCATCCTTTCACCAAGCAGGATTCACAGCCACGCTGGAGGAGGTCACCTATGCGCAAGCCTCCCTCTTGGTTGCAACGGCAGCCGATGTGCCGGGATTGCGCAAGCAAGAAAAACGCGATGCGTGGCCCCTGCACCAACTTTACCTGCGTTCGACGCCCCAAATCGTGCAAATGTCTGAAGGCCGCACGGCGAGGGACTGGCAGGTGAAGAGAAGCTCGTCCCGCTTTTCGTTTCAGGTGAAGCGCTGGGTAGTCGAAGACCGGGAGGGACTAACCGGCTGGCTGTCAGAGTATCCCGGGCGGCGGGGTAAAATGCGCGTGCAGATCGGCGTCGCGCCGGGGAACGCCAAACTGGCGCAGGGCCTCGTAGCTACCGCGCAGAAACATGCGCGGGAATCAGGCAATACCGGCATCTGGTCACGGGTGCCTGCACACGCAACTGATGTCCGCCAGGCGCTTGAAGACGGTGGCTTTGTGGAGACGGATCGAGACGTAGTCCTCAAGCGTTCGCTTGCCGTTCGCGTGCGCGCTTCGGCGCCGGACCGAGAGGCGAAACGGAGGATGGCGCGCAGTGGTCTGACGGCAACCCAGAGTAGGGCCTGGCGGTGAGAGCATCTCCGGTGTCTCCGCTGCAGTGCAGTGAGCCTCGTAAGCGTCATTGCAGGTGTCAATGCTGGATGGGTATTGCTTCTCGGCATATTGATATGGTATAGTCCAGCGAGACTTGAGAGGTAGCCCTTAAGGAGGGATGAGCTATAGTCAAAGAGGCGCGCAATAACCGAGAGATTCGGGCACGCGAAGTTCGCGTCATAGATGAAGATGGAGAACAGATCGGCATTCTGGCAATCGAGCGAGCACTTGCGTTAGCTCAAGAACGCGAGGTGGACTTGGTGGAGGTCTCTCCAAACGCTTCCCCGCCTGTATGCAGGCTCATGGACTATGGGAAGTACAAGTACCGCCAGACCAAGGAGGAACGGAGTTCGCGCAAGAATCGTGCTGCCACTACATTGAAGGAAGTTCGCTTCAGCCCTGTCATGGATCGGCACGATATTGACTATCGCGTGGATCGCATCAACAAATTCCTCGAAGAAGGCCACAAGGTCAAGGCATTCGTGCGCTTCTTACGGCGACAGATGTCCCATCCTGAGCACGGCCATGACGTGTTGCGTATCGTGCTCGAGCAACTTGAGGACGTCGCCGTGGTGGAGAGAAGGCCCATCATGGAAGGCAACCAGCTCACGACGTACCTCAGTCCAAAGCCGCAAGCCAGACGCGCTCGCGGCGATGGGACCGCGACGAACAGCGAGGCGGAATAAGAACAGCGGGAAACAACGGCTCTGTGCTTGATTCAGCGCGCGAAAACGCTTACATCAAGTGGGTACCGGAAGCCGTGTCAGGGCGAAACGAGCAGACCCTCTGGGTAGCCTGGCTCGTACGTGACATTGTGGATGATCTCGGTACCCGCACCCAATTCCTAGCCTACCTCGGGGGACGTCCGCGTGTCACGACCGACCTTCAGTTTGAGATATCCGAGTTGTATCCAAACCTGGAAGTTGATTGGGATAGCATTCGGCAAAGCCTTGAGTCACGGCAACCGCTAACCAACGTGCATGGCCTGAGCGATGATGAGGTCGCCATGCAGTTCCGTGAGTTGGCGCATGAACAGGGGCTGTCGGTGCAGGACGTTGCCAGTCGCGTACACATCGAGCCGCGCAACATACTGCAAGAGACGGAGACGCTCGTCCTTACGGCAGGAAACCGGGAGCGATTCGAACAGGAGTCGGGATCGGTTTTCGCGTACTTGGCGGAACATCATCCTGAGTATGCGTATGGCATCTTGAAGGTGCGCCTCTACCTTCAGGGCGACCACAGTCTTCTGGAAGAACTCGTTTCTAACGAGCCAACCGGCTTTAGTGTCGATGCAGCGCGACGACGCAGAGAACATTGGTCCCTTTCCTTGCTTTCGCACATGGAAGCGTCGAGCAAGAATACTGATTGAGCCTCATCGCGCGTCATAACGCATTGCAGCGAACTGGGGAATCTCCCCGGTTTTTTCTTACCTGGTTCCGCCAACCATCGTGAGGCAAGCCCTTTACCGAGGTGTTGTTTAGGGTTGGGACGCGTTCGGCCCAGAGTGTGGCGCTGGCGCAGAGAAAGGTCTAGACATGGCATCGCCAAACATTGTGCTCTTACTTGCAGATCAGCAGAAAGCCACCAGTCTCGGCCTCTACGGGAACGCGGACGTTAAGACGCCGACGCTTGAAGCGCTCGCGCAACGCGGGGTGGTTTTCGAAAACTACTTTACGCCCCACCCGTTCTGCTTACCTGCGCGGTGTATCTTGATG
>VXOZ01000194.1:0-840 GCA_009839775.1 Chloroflexota bacterium
CTTCCACCCGGTGTGGCGCGGCGAGTTGACCGCAGAGGAAGGCATGAAGATCGTCCAGGATATTGCGCAGGTGCAGCTTGAGGCTGACATCGCGCGCATGGGTGGCTAACGAAAGTACCCACAGCCAGCTTTAGTCTTGGAAAACACACAAGAAGCCAGCTAGGATAGACTAGCTGGCTTCTTGCTTTTGTTCTGTCGAGCAGATTGCTTTGACCATAAAGTACAATGCAAGCGCCACATGAGGATAGCTGTCGTTTCATCCCGCAATCAAGTAAGAGTATAGTCAGGAGAATGCCAAGAATGGCGGCATATCGGGTTGGAGTTATCGGCTGCGGCCGCATCGGCAGCACCATCGACGATGAAGTGCAAGGCAATACCAGCGTCCTACTGCCCTTCGCGCACACTGCCGCGTACATGGAGGAGCCGCGCGTGCAGGTGGTTGCCGCCGCCGATCCGCTGAGGGAAAAGCGCGAGGCCTACCGGCATCGTTGGGGCGTGGCGCGTATCTACGAAAGCCATGAAGAGCTCCTACAGCGTGAGGAATTGGATATTGTGAGCGTCTGCACGCGCGCCGAGGAGCGGCCGGAGGTGGTCATTGCGTGCGCGGAAGCAGGGGTTAAGGTCATCTTTGCCGAAAAACCGCTGGCGTGGTCGCTGGGCGAGTCTGAGGCGATGCTCACCGCCTGCCGCCGCCATGGCGCAAAACTGGGCGTGGGTTGTCTCCGGCGTTGGCACCCCTTCTACCGCGAAGCCAAGCAGTTGATCGATGCGGGCGAGATCGGCAAGGTGCTCCAGATTACTGGATACTGCGGCTCATCGCTCTCGCACGACGGCAGCCAT
>VXOZ01000194.1:850-2652 GCA_009839775.1 Chloroflexota bacterium
TGTCGCGTTTCAGCTCGGCGCGCGCGGCTATCTGCGCATGCTGGGCACCGGCGCGGCGGTGCAGGAATGGGACATCATTGGCGAGCGCGGCCGCATTCGCGCCCTGGACGGCGGCCGGGAATTCGAGTTGTGGCGGCGCGCGGGTGGAGGGAGAACCGACCGGCCTATGCGTGAAGCCTTTCCGCGTCCCCAGCGGCTGCAAAGTCCAACCGCTGGGGCAGTAGCTGATATGGTCGAGTGCCTCGAGACCGACAAGGAGCCGGATTGCAACGGTGAGGATGGCTACGCGGCACTGGAGATTGCCTTGGCGATGCGTGAGTCCTTTCGGCGCGGCTGCGCACGGATTGACTTGCCGTTTGCAGACAAAGAGGCACGACTCATCACGCCAACGTAGCGGGTAGCGGGTCTCAAGCCAGATCTCAGATGGTGTCCGGTAGGGGCACGATATATCGTGCCCCTACGTGTAACCCCGAATCTTCTGAGAGTTCGGTATTTTGGAACAGTCTTTACGCGTGCTGGTGCGCTCCGCTAGGATTCATGTTGCACTGGCAGAGAGAATACATCCCTATGAAGAGGTAAAGATATGTCGCTAGAGAAACCAGTTCGTGTCGCTATGGTTGGCTTGCGCCATCCCCACGTGGGCAGCTTGGACCCGGCGCGGCCAGCGCCAGGCTATATTCACACGTTCAAGCAGATCCCGGATGTGCAGATAGTTGCCTACTGCGAGGATAGCGATGCTTCCTTGCTGGACCTGGCGCGAGCTTCCGATCCCACCGTCCGGGTCTATGCGAGTGTGGACGAACTGCTGGATAAGGAAGAGTTCGACCTCGCGTGCGTGGTGCTGCCCGCGAATGAGATTCCCAATGTTGGCATCAAGCTGGCGGAGGCCGGCAAGCACTTCTTCGTGGAAAAGCAATTCGCCCGCATGGCCGCTGACTTGGCGCGGCTTGTGGAGGCTGTGGAACGCAATCAGGTGAAAGTACTGGCCGGGTATCCCTGGCGCTTCCATCCCGCGATGCAGGACCTGAAACAGTTGATCGATCAGGGCGTCTTTGGCGCTCCGCTTTCGCTGGAGAGCCGTCTGGTTACCACGCAGGTGCGCCCGGGGAGCCGAGAGCCATCGCACTTCATGTTCACCGCTGCCAACGAGGGCGGCGGCGTGTTGCACATGCTGGGCGGCCATTACATCGAGTTCACGCGGCACCTAGTGCAGTGCGAGGTCAAGTCCGTGCAGGCGCTCATGGGGCGGCCGGTGGGATATATTGACGAGCCTCTCGAAGACGTGGCTGTGGTGGCAATGGAGTATGAGAATGGCGCCTTAGGCAGTTTACATGCGGCGTATACACAGCCGCCGCTGGCGAGCGGCTATGACTCCAGTTTCGTCTACCGCGGCGAGCGTGGCTGGGCCGATTGGACTCCCGTAGGCGGAGAGCAATTGGAGATTACCAGCGAAGCGCCAGCGTGGGCCGGTGCGCCGCAGAAGAAGCTCACCTATACTCCTACGCCGATGTCGGTCTATGGCGGCCACCGCTGGTCCTACGAGATCATGCGGCGCTTTGTCGAGGAACTTCACACTGACAATCCGCCCGCTGTGACGCTGGAAGATGCACTCCATGTGCTGCAGGTCATCGAAGCCGCGTATCAAGCGGCGCGTACCGGGAAGCAGGTTGCCGTGCAGTACGGGGTTGAGGCTGCCCTCGGTGAGTAGCGTACCTGCTATCGCACAGTGAGGTCATTTAGACAGCCGTGAAGAGCCACGGTTTCTGGTTGTCTCAGCGAGGCAGGGGTCTAAACCTGCGGAC
>VXOZ01000472.1 GCA_009839775.1 Chloroflexota bacterium
GTGCCCGGAGGATGCCGTGGATTTCTCCCCGGGCGAGCCGCGACCGGGCCGACATTCCGAACTGGCGCTCGACGTCGGCGGCGGCGTACAGCAGCACGCAACGCGCCGAAGCGCGGTCTCGGCCCGCTCGCCCCGCCTCCTGAAGATAGTTTTCGAGGGATCCCGGAATGTCGGCGTGGATGACCAGCCGTACATCCGGCTTATCAATGCCCATCCCAAAGGCGTTGGTCGCGGCGATCGCGCGAAGCTTGCCGCCGATGAAGCGCTGCTGCACATCCTTCTTGGTCTCGGGCGGCAAGCCGGCATGGAAATGCGCCGCCGCGACCTCCTTCAATTGCAGGTACTCGGCGACTTCCTCGCTCTGCTGTCGTGTCGCGCAGTACACGATCGCGCCGCCAGCAGCATCTGGCGGAAGGTGCGACATCAGGACTTGGTGGATGCGGGCAAACTTCTCACCTCCCGAAGTCCGAATCACCTCGAACGTCAGATTGGTGCGCTCGGCACCGCCGTCGAAGACGGTCAACGCAACACCGAGCCGCTCCCGAAAGTGGCGAGCGATATCTTCCACCACGTCCGGCTTGGCGGTCGCAGTCAGGCAAAGCACAGGAGGTACTTTGTCTTTTGCCTTCTCCCGGATGAAGCGTCCCACATACCTGTAGTCCGGCCTGAAGTCGTGGCCCCAACGCGACAGGCAGTGCGCCTCGTCAAGCACCCAGGCGCCGATCTCGCGTTGATTGAGCACGCGGCGCAAAGAGCGAGCGCGAAGCTGCTCAGGGGAAATGAGGAGAATGCCTGCATCGCCCAACCGCACCCGCTCCAGTGCGTCCGCGCGTTCGGGTATCGACAACAAGCCATTGATGGTTACGCAACAGCCGATCCCACGCGCTTCTAGCCCTGCTACTTGGTCCGCCATCAGTGCAACCAGGGGTGAGATCACCACCGTCAGCGCGCCGGTCTTGTCGTAACGCGAGAGCGCCGGGATCTGGTAGCAGAGCGATTTGCCTGTCCCGGTGGGAAGAATGCCCAGCACGTGCTTTCCGGCCATCGCCGCTTCGACAATGACCTGCTGCATTGGGTGTCCGTCGTCGGCCGCTGGTTCGGGTCGAAACTCGTCGAAACCGAACCAGCGCTTCAACTCCTTGCGGGCGTCGTGCCGCTCGTGGCACCAAACGCACTCGGGATCAGCACACGCAACATCTCTGAGACGGCACACAAGTTCTCCCGCCTCCGGGAACTGATGGCGCACCCACGGAGGCATGACAGAATTGCCGCCGGCCACCGATAGCCATGCCAGCGCATAGGCTAAAGGCCAACCAAGCTTCCTTGGCTTCGCCATTATCTCTCGGCTGTGAGTCGCGCAAGCAGTGTCTTCCAGGCGTCGACTGATTGCTGCCTGAGCCTCTTCCTCAGAAGGACGGGACGACTGACGGATCTCTCCAAAGAGTTCGTCCAGAGCTCGGTCTGCGCCCTCTGGTTCCGGCGTGCACAACCAATGCCAGGCTGCGATCAGATCGGGTTCAGTCTGTTTCAGGGCTTTCCGCTGGTCGCTGAACACGTCCAATGCAAGACGCGCATCCAATTCCGGGTCGTTGACGCGTCCCCGCCTGAGCCCGCCTTCCTGATAGTGCTTAACGAGGTGGTGATATGGATGACGCGGAAATGCAAGCGGGCTGAGACGCAAGGTATCGATCGACGGTAGCGCGAGCAGAGCCAGATTTGGCTTCACTGCCGCAAGGTGGGGTAGGTCGAAAGTGATCAGGTTGTGCCCAAGAACGAAGGATGCCCCATCGGCAATCGCATCGAGTTTCAGTAGCGCGTCCTCCAATCGAGCTCCAGAAAGCAGCAGGCGTTCGTCGGTATCCGCACGGACCGCGCCAATTGCGTGAATGCGTCCATCATGCCCGCCAATCTCCAAGTCCAGAGCGAGGCAACGAGGCCGAAACTGCTCATCCTCCTGGGGCTCTCGTAAATCAGAACTTTGTCCCAAATGTCGAGTGTCGCTGGCTACCAGCTCGGTAGCCGGGTGTACGATACCTCGGATGTCGTGTTGGTTCTGCAATTCGAAGCAACCGCGGGCCAGTACATGCCGCAGTACGGCCGGGAATATCAGACCCGTGCCGTCCATGCGAAATCAAATACATACAGTCCCCATTGGCGCCAAGTCCACACGGATCTGCACAGGCACGGCTGATGTCGTTCGTCATCGTGCTGTGTGAGTTCGACAAATGGCTGAGAACGATCACTACCCAATTTACCCTCAGTGACTCCGCTGGGCAGATCAGCCGCCTGTTGGCTTGGAGCACGTCGACGATCGACATTTCGCCGTCTACCGCAGAGTGCGGGTCCACCAAACGAACTGCTGCTGGCCCGCTACCGAGCGTGCGGGAATCTGCTCGTCGATGCGGTCGGCAGAATTAAGCTGCAGGTAGAGAACTTGGTTGTCTCGGTGCCCCGGCACTGACAATTCAATTGACCCGCTGGAGCACCCCCCGAGCGTCTGACCCGACTCTGCTGGATCTGGATAAGATCGAGAGCCTTCAGAGATGGCTAGCAAACAATCAGCGTACGGCTGCCTCTGCCCGTGCGGCACGGCGACGCGCAGATGCGTCGAGCAGCCGCTTCCGAAGCCGGATCGACGTCGGTGTCACTT
>VXOZ01000178.1 GCA_009839775.1 Chloroflexota bacterium
CGATTTTCACCGGACCGCGTAAATCAGCGCCACCGTTTCGCCTACTTTCCCTTCGGCGGCGGGCCTCGCTTCTGTATCGGCAGCAACTTTGCGATGCTCGAGGCACAGCTAATTCTCGCAACCATCGCTCAGCGCTACGAGCTGGACCTTGTGCCCGAGCACCCAGTCGAACTGGAACCCTCATCACCTTGCGTCCCAGGCATGGGATCATGATGACACCCCGGCCGCGCCCAATGGCCGTCGCAAGCAGTAGCGGCCACGCGCATTCCCCCGTGTGAATTCCCATATACCCACCGCACCATAATGGCAGCTCTCGAATCATTCGTAATCGTCTTTGCCGCATCGTTCTCCATCGGACTCTCCGGCGCCATGTCGCCCGGCCCGTTGACGGTTTTCGTCATGGGGCAAAGTGCCCGGCACGGCGTTGTTGCCGGGCCGCTGGCGGCATTGGGACACGGCTTGCTGGAGGTTGCCCTTGTCGTACTCTTGTGGCTCGGCCTAGCCCGCATATTCCAGTGGGAGCCGGCGCTTGGCGCAATCGGCGTGATCGGCGGCTTGGTAATGATCTGGATGGGCTGGCAAATCGTGAGCGGCGTGCGGCGCAAAGGCGCGGAACTAGCCGCATCAGTCTCCGACCGGCGTGCCGATCACCCGATGGTCGGCGGCGCCGTGCTCAGCCTCGCAAACCCCTACTGGTCGTTCTGGTGGGCCACCGTGGGCATCTCTACGATGACAACCCTCGCGTTGCCGCGCGGCGCAATCGGGCTCACTGCCTTTACCACCGGCCACATCGCCAGCGACTTCTTTTGGTTTACGCTGGTCGCCATCGTCTTCGCAACCGGGAGACGATTCATCACGGATCGCGTGTACCAGTCCGCACTCTACCTCTTTGGTATCCTGCTGGCGCTCTTTGGGGTGTACTTCATCTGGCAGGGCGCAACTGTGTTTCTCTAGTGCTGCACTATTCACAAAGCACGAAGAGAACATGGTACACTGCCTGAAATAGCGCCCCTAATCGCCGTACGAGAGGGAGGCATGTGAAGATGGCTGCTAACACGGTGAGCAACCGGCAGGGTAAACCGCCCGGCCCGCGTGACTTCCTGGGTCTGCGCACCGTGGACGCAATGAAGCGCAATCCCCTGCAACTCATGATCGACCTCCACAACACCTATGGGGAGATCGTCCACCACACGCTGCTCAACGCGCCGGTCTACTTCTTCACCCATCCCGACCACATCGGTCACATGCTCCAGGAAAATCACCGCAACTATCAGCGCAGCCGCGACTACAGAAAGCTCCGCCGGCTGCTCGGCAACGGCTTGGTGACCAATGACGGCGCATCCTGGCTCAAGCAGCGCCGCCTCATGCAGCCGGCCTTCCACCGCCGCCGCATTGCCGGCTTTGGCGAGACGATGGTCCAAGAGACGCAGGAGATGCTGGCGCAGTGGGAAGGCCCGGCGTCGAGCGGCTCTCCGCTCGACGTTTCTGTAGAGATGATGCGCGTGACGCTCAATATCGTAAGCCGCGTGATGTTCGGCGCGGAAGTTCAGGGCGACGCCGCGCGGCTCGAGCCTCTCGTTACGATGGCGCAACGAGAGGTCCGCAAGCGCCTCTACGTGCTGGTTGACGTGCCGGAGTGGATACCCTTGCCGGGCAATCGCCGCTCCAGGAGCGCCCGACAGACCATCGATGCGGTGGTAACACGCATCATCCAGGCGCGTCGCCAGTCAAATTCACCTCAAGAGGATGATCTGCTCTCCATGCTATTGGAAGCCAGAGACCCGGACACCGGTGAGCCGATGGACGACGATCAACTGCGGGATGAGGTGCGCACTATCTTCCTCGCCGGACACGAAACGACGGCCAACGCGCTCACGTGGACCTGGTATCTGCTCGCCCGCAATCCCGATGCCGCTCGCAGACTGCGGGAGGAGTTAGCCCAAGTGCTTAACGGCCGCCTCCCCACCGTTGCCGACGTGCCCCAACTGCCCTATACGAAGATGGTCATCGAGGAGTCCATGCGTCTGCTGCCGCCGGTCTGGAGCTTGTCGCGCGAGGCTATCGCTGACGACGAAATCGGCGGGTACCGCATACCCGCGGGCAGCACCGTAGTCATGAGCCAGTATCTAACGCATCGGCACCCCGACTTCTGGGAGGATCCCGAAGCCTTCAGCCCGGAGCGTTTTGCACCGGAGCGTGCGAAAGAGCGTCACCGTTTCGCGTACTTTCCCTTCGGTGCCGGGCCGCGCCTCTGCATCGGCAACAATTTCGCGATGCTGGAAGCACAACTGTTGCTCGCCACGATCGCCCAACAGTACGAGCTTGACCTCGTCCCCGAGCATCCGGTAGAACTTGAACCCCTCATCACCCTGCGTCCCAAGCATGGGATGATGATGACGCTCCGCCCGTGCGCATAGACTCCGTTCGTCCTGAGCCTGCCTGTCCTGAGCTTGCCGAAGGGTCGAAGGATGACCGAGACATATGCCCTAGTGGATAGACCACTGCGGGGTGGACTGGCTGAGCGTCGTACAGCGCTCTGCAACTCACGCCTGCAGTACTGCTGCGGTATAATCAAAATGCAACGCAACCGCCGCGCCAAGTGGTGCGGGAGCGGTCTGGCGTATCTGCAATATCCGCCCTACACC
>VXOZ01000208.1 GCA_009839775.1 Chloroflexota bacterium
ATCCGTTACTATAATCTTCTCGATTAGGCAGTTGCGCTCTTGCAACTCGCTGAGACTTGCGGAGGAGTTGGTCTTCCGATTTCTCCGCTACCGACTAGTTGAAGTATGTAGCGGCTTCGGGCGAACGAGCCATTGCTGTACATCCAGAATTCGAGGTTAGTAGCATGCCTCTCCTTACAATCGTCTTAGGTGTCGTCGGCATCATTCTCTTGGGCGTTGGGCTGATTGGCAGACGCGCAGGCCAGCGGCCTACAGTATCCATGGGTTTCATGGGTGTGGGCATTGTAGTGCTTGGTGTCGCCGTGGTCTATATGGTATCCGGCACATCAGATACGGCGTCGCCGGAGGCCGCAGGCGCCACCATAGATGTGACCAGCACGGCAACTGCGGTGACGAAAACTGATGCAGAATTACAGTCGGCGGCCGACGCGGCCGATCTGCCGCTCATCGAATCGGCGGCCAGGCCGGAGAACTTTGACGATTTGGAGCTCTTTTACGAAGCCGGCACGTCGGTCGCGAATTTCGATGCCTTTAGACTGATGGATATGACGGCCTACGGCCCGGCGGGGCATGGCATTGAAGGCGATACGTCTCCCTTTAAGGTGGGCCAAGAAATCTACATTGAATTTACCGTCCAGAACCTCCGCGTGCCGCCGATCGAGCTAAGGCGCACGTTTGTTGCCGTGAATCATCCCACAGGCGAAGAGAAAGACTTTGGGCTGGTTCATGAGGGGGTGGAAGTTGTGCGGTACCAGAAGTTCAAGACTGGGGTGGTCATACCGCTCGATGCAGCGGGCAAATGGGAAATCTGGCCTTGCTATCAGTTAGTGCTGGAAGACGAGACGCTCCGCGACCGCTGCACGCCCAAGTGGCAGTTCTTCACGATTGAGGTGGAAGAGTAGTCTGCCTAAAGCGGGCGCGTGAAGATTGAGCGTAGCGCACTGTTTAAAGACGCTTTGGTTGCGTAGCTAAACAGTCCCTCTTCTTTGTCTTTCTAGCAGATCCTTTGATCTGAATCGCAAGCCTTCGTCATAGAACCTGAGCCTTCGTCATAGAACCTGCCGGTTGAGCCGGGGGTCCCAGGCGGTCGATAGAGTTCAGGACGGCTTAATGCACGAGGTGACGCACCGCAGCCTCCTGTAGTGATGACGGAGAGTATCCTTGACCCGCCTTGACGGAACGTTTATAATCTTTGCAAGCCTAGCCAGATAGTGCGTTGGGTTCACTATGGGTATGTGATGGGATCTGCAGCGTGGCTGGGCCGTGATCGCAAATAGAGCGTGGTCATGCATAGTGCAGGTTCCGTATGGGGGAGAACCAGAAAGGAGTGTTCCCCATGAGATTGACGAGACGATCAGTGCTCGGTGCTGGCGCTGCAGCCGGTGGTGTTGCGTTGCTCGCCGCGTGCGGAACGGCAGCGACGACGGGTGCGCCCAGTGAGGATATGGCCGAGGCGCCCAAGGCCGAGGAAAAGACCGAGATGATGGAGAAGCCGGTCCTTAAGATTTCCAACTATCATGCGGAAGAAGATCCGCGTTGGAAGGCGCTCTCCGAGACGTTTGCGGTTGGTGAAGAGTCTCTCGGTATCACGATTGAGGCTACGCCCGACCGGACGTTTGACGGCGGTGTATTTGCCAAGCGCAACACCGAGTTTGCCGCCGGTGAAGCCGGCGTGGACATCACGTACAACCAGGTGAACTGGGCGCTCAAGTGGGGTCTCACCGGTGTCATCGAAGAACTTACTCCGTATTTCGCCAAAGGCCCGCGCAGCAAAGAGGACTACTTTGCCGGCGAGCTGGTGAATTGGAGTTGGGGCCCGAACCTGTATGGCGTGCCCTTCCAATCGGGTGGCGAGGTCTTCCACGTCAATAAGGACCTGCTCACGCAGGCCGGCGTTGACATGCCGCCACCGGACTGGAGCTACGACGACCTGCTGGATATGTCCCGCAAGCTCACCAATGCAGATGAGAATAGGTGGGCGCTGGTCATCTACCAGAACTACGTGTTCTATATGATGGGCACGTGGATGTATAACTTCGGCGGCCAGATTCTCAACGAGACCAAGGACAGGGCGGTCTATGGCACCGATCCACTGTCTCTGGAAGGCGCCCAGTTCAATATCGACCTGGCGCTGGTGCATGGCGTGATCGCGCCGGGCGCCGGTGACATTGGTGTCGAGTTCCCGAAGGGTACCTATCACATTGAGAACCAGTACGCGGCTATGGAGAACAACGGTATTTACCGCCACAACGGAATTCGCCCGCACTTGGGCGAGGCGCTGGACTTCCTGCCCCCGCCAAAGGGTCTGGATCAGCGGGTCACCGTGCTGGGTAATGCCTACTCCATCCTGAGTCTCTCCGAGGCCAAGGACCTGGCATGGGACTTCCTCATGTGGTTCCACTCCGACGAGAGCATGCTGGAGACCCCGCACTTCGGTTCCATCGCTTGGCCGCCCGTCATCGAATATGCCACGCATCCGGTATGGCTGGAGCCTTTCAAGGGCACCCGCGTAACGGACGTGGTGGACGTCTGGATTTCCGGCGGACACGATGCCATGATCGTGCCCGAGGGTTCCGAAGCGTGGACAATCGACATCAATTGGACGCGCAAGGCGATCTCCGGTGAGGTAACCGTGCCCGAGGC
>VXOZ01000013.1 GCA_009839775.1 Chloroflexota bacterium
CCCCAATGGCCTCCGTGCTCACACCCTCGCCAAAGAGGCGACGAATAACAATCGCCGAACCGATCACCACCGGCATGAAGAGGAGCATGCGGAATATGCCCCGTCCCGGCATCTCCTGTACCACCAGGATTGAAACGAAGAGTGAAAAGACGAGAATGATAGGCAGGTCCGAAAGGAGGTTTGCAACCGTCTTGGTAAATAGGGGCAGGAAGTGAATGTCTTCAAGGAAAGGTTCCGCGTAGTTTTCCCAACCAATAAACGTCAGCTTGAGTTCGGAGCTCGTAATCTTGACGTTGTGAAAGCTAACATAAAGCGACTGGAACAACGGCCACGCCAAGAAGATCAGGAATCCCACAATCCACGTGCTGATGTAGAAGTACCCATCCATGGCACGTTGAAACTTATAGGTCAGGCGCACTCCCACCGCCGACAGAATCACGCGGATCGACAAGATACACGCCGGGACCACGAAAGCTAGCCCTGTCAGCACGGCCACCCAGAAAAAGTTATCCTCGAATTGCATGGCGAATTACCTCCGCGGCGGAATAATGAGATAGTTCTGGCCCTCGACCGTGGTGTCGCCGTCGGTAAAGCGACGCGTATTGTAGTTCACAATAACCCGCGTTCCGTCCTCATACACGGTCTCATAGACCCCCTCAGCAATCTGTCTGTGGTCTTCCATAAGCTGGTTTACCGTATAGCCCAACTGTCTGATGAAGAGCTCGTATTCATCGACTATCTGCGGCTCCCAATCAGCGAACCGTGAAGAGTAGAGGCGGTTGTACTGGGTGCGGGTGAGAAGAACACTTGGGCTAGCCGTCAACTCGAATGTGGGCAAGGCGCCATATTCGATGGCACGCAAGAACTCATCGCGATCGCTGCGCAGATTACTCTCGTCACCCGTGTAGCGCACCAATCCGTGCACTGCCAAGGGGAAGAAAGGCACCGTCTCTTCGCTGAACACATAGTTGTAGCGATCCAGAGGAACACGCGTAAAGAAGTCGGTGGTATCGAGCATGTAGGCGTTCGCGCCCTGAATGACGGCCGTACCCGTCTCTTCCTTGCTAATCTCAACTATGTCTTTCCACACGTCCACAAACTCTTGGCGGCTTAATTTGACCCCACCTTGCTCAGTATCGACCGGCTGCTGCAGGTTGCGGATCTCAATGAATAATCCTCCCGCCAGCACAACCAGGAGCGCGGCAGTGGCAATCGGCCGCCACAACGGACCGCCTATGAGTTGGCCAAGAATCGCATCACCGGCGCGCCGTGTCCCGATCAAGACAATATAGAGACCAATCCCTATGATTGCAATCAACCCAAGCATCCTGAGCCCGGTGGTGAAACCCGATCTCCCGGAAAAGAGGATGGGGTAGTGGTTGAGCGCCACCTTGCCAAAGAAACGGAACTCTACGCCGGCAACTCCATAGTCTTTCATCTTGGCAATATCGTTAACCGCATAGCGGTCGCGGGCAATCTCCGGTCGCAGGAGCTGCACCTCAGTGTGCGGTTCATCCTCCTTGCGCTTGAAACCCACGTAGTTGGTCGTAATCGGCAACCGGTTTGCCCCGCGAATTACGTCCGTCAACGGATTGAAGCGGAAGAAGGAGTCGATATTCCTGAAGCCGAACAGATAGTTGTCCTCCAGATAAAGGGGGATGTTATTGGCATTGGCGTAATTTGAAACCGCGCGCAGCCCCTCGTCGCCGCCAATCTTGCCTTCCGGCGGCAATCGCTTGGGCAACGACCAGTCATAGCCATCCTGACTCCAGCCAACCAGCGTAACGCGCAAGTTGTCCAGGCCCCGCTCATCCTTGAGCGTCTTGAGCATGTCCAGCGCTTCGTCAAACGTCGTCATGGTTATGAACTGGTCACGCGGAAACGCTTGGCGCTGCATAGCCATGAAGATGCGGAGATGGAGGAACGGATTTGCTTCCGTTAGCCTTTGCAAGCCGCGTTCATTCATGAGGTACTCACGATACGTCTTTGCCATGCCGACGTACGTAGCGTCGTAGCCGCGCAAGAACGCATATTTGAGTTCGCGGTCTCCCTCAACCCGCTCCTGCTCGAACCGCGTCACAAATGACGCGCGCCGCAGCGGGAAGGGCGCCTTGCGCCGGAAGATAAACTGGCCGGAAATCCGGTTATAGCCCAGCGCCGTGTAGCTCAGCGCCGCGCTGATGTTCACGTCCATGTCACCCTTGGTGACAATGCCCGTGAACGCCGTGTCACCCCGCACGAGACCAAAGACGGGCACCGGTATGGGTCCCTGCTGCTGCTCGGGCTCAAACGAGAAGAGCGCAGGACCGTAGACTTCTGCCAGGAAGTTATGCCGGTATTCAGGCTGCTCAGGCCGGAAATGCACGATTGCTCCCGGTCCGTCCGGCACGAAGAGATAGCCCTTCTCTTCGTTGGTAGCGGCGCCGAGAAACGGCAAGATGTCCAAGGTCACCAAGAGACGCTCTTCCGTCTCCCGCACGCTATCCTCAGCCACACCAACGACAAGACGGTCGTCTTCCAGCCAAAAGTCGATGGTAAAGCCGATATTCAACTCTTCGAACAGATAGTCCACCTTGATCCCGCCGTCAATGGGAGTGAAGGTCATGTTCGGCTGGTCTGAAATAATATCGTCCACACGAGA
>VXOZ01000432.1 GCA_009839775.1 Chloroflexota bacterium
GTCGCGTCGGCTTCTGTCTCCATAGCCGTTTCGGAATCCGGGTCCACGGCAGTGTCTTTCGCTTCCGTGGGATCGTCGGCATCAGCCGGATTCGGCACAACAACCTCCATGGCGGGCAAGGCGGGCGCCGCGCTGCCGTTGGCAGCGTTGACGTTTGAAGCGACGCGCACATTGAGCGCGCGCGGCTGCGGTGGCTCTTCCTCTTCGGGCTCCGTCGCGCGTTCGCCCATGCGACGGTACGCGCCGCCAGCCGCACGGAACAGTACTCCGATGCCTTTGCCAACCAGCCGCACCACGTACCACATGCCGCCCAACGCGCTGCGCATGCGTCCCAACGAGATCGAGAAGGTGATGATGGTCGTAATGAGCAGCAAGGCAAAGAGCACGATTACTGCTCCTGCAAAGCCGAGCGCGGTAGTTAGCGGCGCGAGGATTTGCAGCCCGATGGCGCCGCCAACCGGATACGCTGCGGCCATCTCCGGCGGACCCGCTATTGCCTGCCCAAAGGCCGTGGCGGCGAGCACGAGCACCGCCAGCGCCGTGAGCGTTTCCCAGCGCACGTAGCGCTCCTGCGTGATGCCGTCGCGGATGAGTTGTACGCCGAGCACGATTGAAGCCAGCGCGGGCAGCGGCGCCATCCAACCGAAGAGCACGACGAGAAGTTCATGCCACAGGCCGCTCACCGTGCCGCTGGGCGAAAGCAGCGCAATGCCCGACAGCAACCCAATGACAATACTCAGGACGCCAAAGACCTCCCGCCGCAGCGGCGAGGGCAGGCGAAACGAGGGGAGCGGCAAGCCGGAATCTCGCGATGACTTCTTTTGTGCGGTGCTGCGACGGGTTGCCATGGGGTAGACTCCTCATAGCGTGCGGAAGAAGGTAGGTACGATGAAAGAGTAATGCTGAGAATCAATGCGGGAGAGAGCGTATGTTTGGTAGTGAAACGTAGCGTGAAGGACGCAAGCCCAACCAGCGGAATTCCGTCCTAGAGGATGTTTGCAAAGGTGCTGCCGAACACTATCACCCGTTCGCCCCCGTATCAAGTACGGGGCAGGCTCTGAGCTTGTCGAAGGGTGAAGGGATACGGTAACCCAAACCCGAAACCGTTCTTACTTCGACAGGGGCTTCGCGCAGCCGGCTTCGCGCAGCCCTCAGTACGAACGGTTTCTACAGGCTGCGCAGACATCAGTATAGACATTCAGAAACAGTTTAGACTTCGGTCACAACGGGGAGGATCATCGGCCGGCGGCGGGTTTCCGCATAGAGGAACGTGGAAACCACGTCGCGGATGCGTTCTTGGACTTGGCGAATCTCGGCGCGGGGGCCGAGATCGGCTTCCAAGTTATTATACAGGCGGTGCCGGGCTTTTTCAATCAGCATCTCCAGACCCTCCTGCATGAAGCCGCGTGCAATGATGTCGGGACCGGAGAGCACGTGCCCGGTCTCCCGGTCGATGGCGACGACCACGATGAAGATGCCGCCCTGGGAGAGGTGCTGGCGGTCGCGCAAGACGCTTTCGCTCACGTCGCCCACGCCGAGGCCGTCCACGAACACATAGCCGGCCTGCACGCGGTCCACCTTGCGAATCTCGTCCGCGGTCAGCTCGATGATATCGCCGTCTTCCGCGACGATGATGTTCTCGCTGTCCACGCCGATCTCACCCGCCAAGCGCGCGTGGTGCATGAGGTGCTGGTAGCCGCCGTGGATGGGAATGAACGCTTCCGGACGCAAGATGCTGATGAGCGTCTTGAGCTCTTCCTGCGCGCCGTGACCGGAGACGTGGACGTTTGCCACTCTGTCGTAGAGTACGTCCGCTCCCTGGCGGAAGAGCTTGTCAATGGTCTTTCCCACCAGCGCCTCGTTGCCCGGTATGGGACTGGCGGAGATGATAACCGTGTCGTCCGTCTCCACGTTTATTTGACGGTGGTCGCGGTTCGCGATGCGGCCCAGGGCGGAGGTCGGCTCGCCCTGGCTGCCCGTGGTGATGATGACGACCTCATCGGTATTGAATTCATGCAGGCGGTCCGGACGCACGAGCATGTTTGCCGGCACGTCCAGATACCCCAACTGCATCGCCATATTCACGTTCTGCACCATGTTGCGACCGGTCACGCAGACACTGCGGTCGAATTCATCGGCAGTATCCACCACCTGCTGGACGCGCGAGATGAGCGAAGCGAACGTGGTCACGATAATGCGGCCGCGCGCTTCCGAAAACACCTCCGCGAAGCAGTCGTAGATCACCCGCTCGGACGGCGTGTAGCCGGGCCGGTCGGCGCGGGTGCTATCAGAGAGCAGCAGACGCACGCCCTCCTGGGCGTATTTCGCCAGCCGCCAAATGTCGGAGAGTTCGCCGTCCACCGGCGTGTAGTCGAACTTGAAGTCGCCGGAGTGGACCACAAGACCGACAGGGGTATAGATCGCCATGCCCACGCCGTCGGGGATGCTGTGGCACATGTGGAAGAACTCGAAGCGGAAGGGACCCAGCGTAATCTGGTCGCCGGGCGCAATTTCCCGCATGCTTACTTTTTCATCTAGGCCGTGCTCCTTGAGCTTCACCTCCAGCAGGCCGAGCGTGAGCCGGGTACCGTAGATGGGCGCGTTGATCGAACGCAGAAAGTAGGGCAGCGCACCTGTGTG
>VXOZ01000363.1 GCA_009839775.1 Chloroflexota bacterium
GTATACATGTAGTCAAACTGCCCTGCCGGCAGTTCCGGCAGCACGGAGGCGGTTGCCGATCCCGTGCCTGCGCCAACCTCGATGACCCGCAGCCGCCGCCCCGTGGGCAAAGCGGCAATCAAGGCCTGAACCGCGTCTGCCAGCAACCGATTTGCCGCGCGCGCCACCGGCGCTTTGAGGTAGAGATCAGCCGCCGTCGGTTCTCCGCTGCTGAAGAGCAGGGTCAAGGGATCCGCCTTGCCACGCAATACTTCCGCCAGCGCAAGTCCGGATCGCCGGAAGAGGCCTATCTCAGTGAGACCCTGGGGGTACTCTTCCACCATCCAAGTAGCGAATTGCTCAAGGTCGTCGGGCAGCTCTGCAGGCAGCGGGTCTTCCGGTCCCAAGACCACGACGAATCTGTCGCCCGTCTCCTCCAGCACCTCTGACTTTGCGAGCATCTCAAACAAGCGACGGAAGAGTCGCGCGTGCTCTGGGAGAACGTCGAGTTCTTGCCGCAATTCCTCGGGGTCCACGACTGTTCCCTTTACGCGCTCCCAACCAAGCTCCTCCAGTGTAGCCAGCGCGCGGGAGCGGGACCAACGCTCCAGGTCTGCGAGCAATGCGTCCCTGCCTTCGGGATCAACACCCGCGTCTGTCAGGTAACCGGTAAACAACTGTGTATCGGCCGCAATCTCGGTCGGACGCGGGGAGAAGTCGGCGGGCAGAATTGCCGATTCAAGAGGCCGTTCGCGCCACACAACTTCGTACAGCAGGTCGTCTACGCCTTCTTCTCCTGAGACTGCCGCCAGCAACGCCGCCTGCGTGGCGCGCTTCACCGCATATCCGCTCAACTCACCGATGAGTTCGCCGTTCAGGTCGTAGATGCGCACCTCTCCGCTCAAGACTTCCGGCGCATCGCTCCCCGCAGACTCCGCTTCCTGGGAGGCTTCACTCATGCACACGTGGCAGACCACCTGATCCGGCAGTTGTTCGGCAAGCCACAGGCGCTCCCACCCAAACGGCAGATAGGTTGCCTCGCCTGGAGCGCCGGTCATGTTGCGCGCTACGCCCACAACCTGGAAGCACCCATCCAGCACCAGCGGATGGACGTCCAGGTCACTCTGCCCCAGTCCTGCGGGCAGAGACACCTCGCCCAGCGCCTCACCGGGGCCGGACCAGACCGTGCCAAGCGTGCGGAAGAACGGACCGAGGTTGATACCGGTAGCAGCCTTCGCGCGGTAGTAGGCGGATTCGTCGGCGGGTGACAGCCTGGCCTTCAGCGCATCCAGATCGATGCGCGCTCGGGTTTCCGGTGGCAGGGCTCCAGGCAATACGCGACATTCGACGTGCAGCGTCCATGCGCTCTCAGTCCCCCTGCTGAAGAGCTGGACGCGGCGCGACGCCGACTCCTCGGGCGCGTCGAGCAGAACTTGCACCTGCCGGCCCGTTTCTTCTGTCCCGTTTTCGTTGTCCACTTCGGGAAAGACCAGCGGGCTGTGCAACTGCATGTCTTCCACTACTACCGAGCCGCCATTTTCCACAAGCGCTGTCGTGGCCGCCATGGCGCCATAGAGCGCACCTGGCACAACGAGTCGCCCGAAGACTCGGTGGTCTTGCAGCCAGGCGGGATTCGAGGGGAAAACCTCCGTTTCAAACACAGTCTCGCCGCGAGCGGAATCGTGGCGTTGGCCGAGTAACGGATGGCCCGCGCTCGTGCGCCGGTGTCTGGATCGTTCCAGCCAGTGGCGTTTGCGCTGAAACGGGTACCCCGGCAGTGATATGCGACGCCGCGACTCGCCGGCAAATAGGCCTTCGAACGAAATTGCCAGTCCGGCTTCGTAGGCCGCGGCTACCGCATCCACAAAGCTACTCTCAGGGTCGGGTGACGATCCGTCTCTAGGCAGTCGCCGCAGGCTGGACAGTGCTTTCGGCGTCTGGCTGACTTCACGGTCCGATGCCGGATCCGGCCAGGCCAGGGTCGCCATGGGGCCCAGCACCGCGTGCGGGCCTATCTCGATTAAGAGATCTACGTTGCACTCAGCCAGGGCCCGGACTCCGCTGGCAAATGCAACCGGCTCGCGCGCATGGCGCCGCCAATAGGCGCCGTCGAGTGCCAAATCGGGTCCTACGGCCTTGCCTGTCAGGTTGCTGATCACGGTAAAGTTGGGAGATTTGGTCGCCACGTTGTCCAGAGAGGCTTCCAGTTCATTCAGGGCCGGGTCCACCAGGGGGCTATGGAATGCCTTGGTCGTATTGAGCCGATTTACCCGAACGTCCTCTAATTCGAAGCGCTTCATTATGGTGGTGATCTTCTCAACCGGCCCGCTCACTACGATGTGCGCGCCATTGTCCGCCGCGAGGCTCAAGCCAACACCGTCGGACGACGCGTTGAGTTCAGCGACAACCTCCGCCACTCGTGCCGCCGGGGCGAAAATCGCGGCCATTGTGCCGGGTTCTGTTTCGGATAGGAGTGCGCCGCGCCGCGCGGCAAACCGCATCCCGTCTTCCAGGCTGAAGACCCCGGCCGCCTGTGCTGCTGCCAGTTCCCCGACGCTATGTCCCAGCACCACGCTCCGTCGGATGCCCCCGCTGGCCCAGCGCGCCGTCCAATCGCACTCCAGCGCGTGAACGGGCGGCTGGGCCCCGGCGGGGTGCGCC
>VXOZ01000095.1 GCA_009839775.1 Chloroflexota bacterium
CCAAGCCGACCCGCGCGACCGCCGGCAAGACCATTCTATCAGCGAAGTACGGGACGATCGGATGATCGCCGCCGATTTGATACTGGGCGTTTTCCAGGCTTCCGAGTGGCGCGTGCCCGGTGGCAGTAACGCCAAAGACGTCCCCCAGCCCAAAGTCGGTGCGATATTCTCCAGACGTGTCTCGTCGCGAGGTTTCAAACGTTGCCACAAGGCTGCGGCCGCTGCTGACGGCGCTCCGAATCTGCTGACAGTGGCTGTCTGCGAGTTCACTGATGTTCGGTAATACAATTACTTGATAGTCCTGCAGCGCCCCTGCCTGAATGCGTTCCAACTCAACGAGGTCAAACGGAATACGCGCCCGCAGCAAGGCCAGACATGCGCCCATTACGTGACTATCGAAGCCGCTGTATGCACTCGTATCGTCAGTGTCGGCATAGACAACTCCGACGGTAGCGCCCGGCATGCGCCCCCCCAGGAGCTGTTGCTGCTGACTCTGCCAGGCAAGGGCCGGAGCCATCTCCTTGAGAACTCTCCGGTCGCGCGGCACCGCCGCAATGCTGGTCCACGGCCAAGCGCCATGCGCCAGGATTTCCGCTAATGTAACCGGGATCGTTGCCGGGGAAATTGCCCCCGCAGCGCCACTACCCGCATCGATCGTCACGTAGGCCGCTTTGCCTCTGCCGGCGACGCCCCTCGCTTTGCGGCTGACCAACCCCGCGGTCCAAAGCGGATTGCCACCATGGCCGCTCTCATGCTGGCCGACAACAAACTCCGCGAGCGAGGCCACCCGCCCCTGGGTCGTATCACCAACCCACAAGGTATTGGCCCGCGCTTCCTTGGTCACCCGGTCCAAGAAGCTCCATAGCTCTTCATCCACTTCTCGGCGCCAGCGTTGCCAACCCCTGTGCGCCCGTTCCTCTTCAGCCTTTGCTGAAGCACTCATCGGGGGAGGAAGCCGCATCTCCGCTTCCCGCGCATAGCGCTTCTCGCAGTACGTGCAGTAGCAGATCTCCCGATGGCCTTGCCAGTTGTGTCCGAGGAATCCATCCACAGGGTACTTTTCAGCAATCTCGCGGACAATCGCAGGCAAGTATTCACGATAATACGGCGAGTTAATGCAGGTGTAGTAGAGACCGTTATCGCCACGGGGACTGCCATTGTGGTCCACCATGAACCAGTCGGCATGGGCGTAATAGAGGTCCTCGTGGCCAAGGCTGGGGTCAATGCGCGCAAGCACAACAAGATCTTGCTTCTTTGCCGCCTCCACCATTTCTCCAAAGACATCGCGTTCGCCAAGCCAGCGGCTGCGGCGATGAAATGGCACCTCCGTGGGATAGAAGGCGAGAACGCCACCCGCGCTCAGCGCGACACCGCCAAACCCATTCTCACGCCATCGCTCTTGCCACCATTCAATATCTACGTGTGGTGGATCAGCTTCATGGAGCACCACCTGTCCAAAGCGAATAAACTGATCGTACCACGGCATCTCCCGGGCCATACCGGCTCCCTTCATGTCTGCGCTGCAACGCGCGTAACAGCCTCACGACACGTGTATGTGCTGTTGCTCCGCCTAATTCTCAGTCTAGCCAACAGCTACCGATTCTTCAAATACCGCCGCCCGTTACGGTCTCCTCCAAGTGTCCTGGGCTAGTAGTTCAACACAATTGCAATGCTAGGTAGCGTAGGTTTGTAACCTGCGCTGTCTCTCCGCGCCGCCGTCTGCACCTATCCAGCATTACAATGTTGTCAGTCTACTAGGCATGTTCGCACTTAATGTCATTACTCTGAAAATAGCTTGACCAGCCGTTCGCCCCGAGCATCGTCGAAGGGTGAACGGCGGAGGTAGCGGGTAGCAACTCCCACCCTCTTCTCTCTGTTCATGCATCGACAAGGGCTTCGCGAAGCCCACTCAGCACGAACGGAGAGGTCGGAGTTCATTTTCATTCCATTGTGTGGCCTGGGCAAGGCCATGGTGATTATCATGGAAAATAACACGAGGGACTTCGTCATTCCCCCTTACTATCCAAGGTAAACGGTCGTGCGGTCCGCTTGCAGTAGCGCAGATTACAAAACTGCGCACGCAAGCCGCGAGCCTCATGGCAAGGGTTCCGCATCACCTTCTTCAGATCGCGCTGCCGCAGAGTGGCAGGTCGTGGGTTGCGTTTGCTCGGCGGCTTTCGCCTCCTCTGACACAGTTGCCCAATCCGTTGTACACTACGAGCGGCAACAGGTTGCCACCCGGAAACCGCAGCCGCCACACATGCAGCAGCAAATTCCTCCTCCAGACCGGTGCAGCGCAGGATTGAGAGTACAGCCATGTCTAGTACCGCAATGCACGAGCAGTATGGAACCGCAGCGCTAGAACCGGCCGGCCAGGCGATTGCCGGCGCTTATGGCACGTGGCGGCTCCGCTACACGGTCGGCGCCAGCGGCATCGCTGTGGAAGGCGCGATTAGGGTATTTACGGAATCGGATACGGACTGGGGCCTGCCGCAGGTGACTGATCCTTCCCAGGCCGAATATATGACCGCAGACGGCCCTCCCGGCGTGTTCCTTGACGTGTTGGTGGAAGAAATCAAGTCAATTCGTCTCCGTGTACGCGGCCGCGCCCTAAAGGCCGGCGAGACGGGGGTGG
>VXOZ01000486.1 GCA_009839775.1 Chloroflexota bacterium
CTCCCAGCTTGCCAAGGTGTACGGCGCGGATTTGAGCGAGGAAGAGCGGAAAAAAATCCTCTACCGCAACGCTCAGGCGCTGTTCGCCCGCCAAGGACGTGCCAACGGAGCCGTGTCATGATCGATGCCAACGCGTATCTGGGCAACTGGCCGTTTCGGAAACTACGCTACACGACGCATATTGCGTTACTCGACAAGATGGACGCGCTCGGCATTGAGAAGGCTGTCGTGTCATCGCTTGAGAACGTCTTCTACAAGGACCAGCTTGCCGGCAACCGCCACTTGCATGCCGAAGTGCACCACCACGCCCTCCCGCTCATTCCCCCTCTTACGATCACCCCGACGGTTCCGTGTTGGGAGGAAGACCTGGCGATCTGCGTGCGGGAGTGCGGCATGCGCGTAATGCGGCTGCATCCGAACTACCATCAATTCGCGCTCGACTCTACGGCGGGCACGGCGGTGCTGGAAGCGGCTCGCGCGCATGACTTTGTTGTGATTCTTACCACTGGCCTGGAAGACACACGTCACCACCATCCGCTCATCAAAGTGCCCGACGTGCCGGGTGACCAAATTGCTGCTGCCGTCTCTGCTTATCCAGATGTCCGATTTCTTGTCGCGGCGGCGAATTACTCCGGTATAACGGCCATCCGGTCGCAATGCACGTCAACGCAGAACCTCCACTTTGAAATCTCGCGCGTGCAGGGGCCGGTAGGGGACATCGAGAAGCTCTGCGGGACGATTGGCGCCGACCGCGTGCTGCTGGGCACCAACCTGCCGCTGCACGTGCCCGAAGCCGCCACGCTGGCGATCGAGCACGCTAAGATCACCGCTGCTGAGCGCCGGATGATTGTGCAAGGAAATGCCGACCGGTTATTCGGACTGGAATGAGGGCGTTAGAGCACACTTCCTGTGGTTGGGTGTGAGATGCGGGTGCGCTGCTCCCAGTCAAGAATTAGGTAGCTCGCAAGTTGGCGATGAGTAAGAGGCGGGGGGACAAGCCCCCGCGCTACATCGTGCCGACGGGCTGCGCTCCCGCATTACCGAAGAAATTATGCAGCGCAGATGCCCAGGCCAGCTCTCGGCGGGTTGCTTCCGACTACCGACCCCTGGCGAAAAACTGGGTACCGACGGGTTCCAACGTGAGCAATTGGCGCAGAATGGCGTGGGGTTCGCGGCCGTCGACGATATGAGCGGTGGGCACGCCCTCCAACGCGTCTAAGCAGGCGGTAACTTTGGGGATCATGCCGCCGCTGATGGTGCCGTTGCGGATGAGTTGGCGCGCCTGGGCGGCGGTGAGTTCGGGGAGCACCATCCCCTCCTTGTCCTGCACGCCCGGCACGTCCGTAAGCAGGAGAAAGTGACGCGCTGAAAGGGCTCTGGCAATATCGCCCGCCACAGTATCGGCATTGATGTTGAGAAGCTGCCCTGTTTCCGTGACGCCAAGTGGGGCAATTACCGGCACGAACCCGCCTTCGCCCAGCGTCACAAACGTCGATATATTCACCTTTTCGACTTCGCCGACGAAGCCAAGCCCGGCAGGTTTCTTGCGCGGCTTCGCCAGCAGCAATTCGCCGTCGGCCCCCGTGAGACCGATTGCTTTGATGGTGCGTGCGTTGAGCATGGCCACCAGGTCGCTATTAACCTTGCCGGCGAGGACCATCTGCACCAACTCCAAGGCATCGGCGTCCGTGACCCGCAAACCTTGGACAAACGATGCTTCCCTGCCCAGAGTCTTCTCCCATTCCGTCACGGCCTTGCCACCGCCATGCACGATGACGGGCAGCACACTTGCGTAAACGAGCGATTCGATGTCTTCGCAGAACGCTTCGTGATGAGGCAGCACGTTGCCCCCGACCTTGATGACAACGACCTCATCGGCAAGTTCGCGCAGTGCATAGAGGCAATCGACTACTTCCTGAAACGCTGTCTCCATCATTTGCTCCTATGTCGCTGCTGGACTATCAGATTCAAAACACTTCCGGATTGACGCAGAAATGGGGCCGATTTCCTTGCAAGACAAGGGTGATGTCGTTTGCGAGCGTCGTTGCCATGCGAATCATTGCCTCTTCGGTGTGGGCGGCCATGTGGGGGCTGACGATCACGTTCTCCAGAGAGAAGAGGGGATGGTCGGGGGGCGGTGGCTCTTGCTGCCAGACGTCGATGGCTGCTCCAGTGATTTGGCCTTCCAGCAGGGCCGTGACCAGCGCTTCCTCATCCAAAATGCCCCCACGGGCGCAATTGATGAGGATGGCGGTGGGTTTCATCATGCTGAATTCGCGCGGTCCGATGAGGCCCCGCGTGTCCGGCGTCAGCGGCGCGTGCAGTGAAATGTAGTCGGCTTCCTGCAATAACGCCGCAAGGTCTGCAACGAGTTCTACTCCCCGCAAGCGGGCGTCATCCGGCGAAAGAAAAGGATCGTACGCGATGACGTGCATGTCCAATGCGGCGCGGCACATGCGCGCGACCCGGCTGCCGACGCGGCCGGCGCCGACAACACCGAGCGTCTTGCCATAGAGTTCAAAACCGATGAGCCGCGTGCGCGATTGGAAGTCACCATTACGCTGGGCGCGGTCGCCGAGCAGAATCATCTTGCTCACGGCCAGCATCATGCCGAGCGTGTGCTCCGCCAC
>VXOZ01000345.1 GCA_009839775.1 Chloroflexota bacterium
GTATTAGGAAGTGACGAGCCGTAAAAAACGATACGGCAACATACCGGAACGCTAATTAGGGCAGGACTATGCAGACACTGCAGCGCACCCGCGCGCAGGCGCAGGTAGCGCGCACCAGAGAAGCCGGCATGGTCATGATCATCCGCGGCGTGCCGCCGGCATGGGCGGTGCCCATTGGCGAGGCGCTGCTGGCGGCGGACGTGGACGTGATGGAGATCACCCTCAATACGCCGTGCGCGTTGGACATGATCGCCGCGCTGCACGACGCGCTGGGCGACCGAATGGCAATCGGCGCGGGCACGGTGCTTTCCGTAGCCGATGCCGAGAATGCACTGGCCGCGGGCGCAGAGTTCTTCGTCTCGCCGCACCTCGATACTGAGATCGTCCGCTTTGCCAACGAACACGATTGCATGGTGGTGCCCGGCGCATTCACGCCCACGGAGGTATTCACGGCCCTGCGCGCCGGCGCTGAAATCGTCAAGGTCTTCCCGGCCAATATCGTCGGGCCGCAGTTCTTCAGGGATTTGCAAGGTCCCTTTGGTCAGATTCCTTTGCTGCCGACCGGTGGGATCACAATGGAGAACGCCGGAACGTACATCAAGAGCGGCGCCCTGGCCCTCGGCGTCGGCGCAGGTCTCTTGGATTGGCAGAACCTTGACGGTGATTTCGAACGCGTAACGGCCGCGACACGAGCGATGCGCACGGCCGTCGTGCAGGCCCGGCAAGAGAGCGAAACCACATAGTTTAGGCCCTTCGACAGAGCCTGCCGAATTACTCAGGACAGGTTTGTAACTTTAGGCCCGGAAGCGTAAATTCGCGACCTGCGCCGGATTACTTACGGATTAGCCGTAGCGCGGGGGCTTGTCCCCCGTTTCCCCGTGTCGGAGCACGGGCCAGGCTAAGCGACATACGCATAAGGAGAGACCCACACCACCAATGCCACCCACGTTCAAAGACCTCCGTGAATTCGTCGCGTTTCTTGAGGGCAAAGGCGAATTACAGCGCATTTCGGTGTCGGTAGACCCCGAGTTGGAGATCACGGAGATCACCGACCGTGTCACCAAGGCGGGAGGGCCGGCGCTGCTCTTCGAGAACGTGCAGGGTTCGAACATCCCGCTGCTCATCAATACTTTTGGCTCGGAGCAGCGCACCGCGTGGGCGCTGGGTTCCGACTCATGGGAAGATCTGCCGCAGAAATTAGAGAACCTGCTTGGCATCGCCCTGGGCGGCCCGCCGGAGGGACTCGCTGCCAAGCTGCAGGCCGGCGGCGAACTGTTCAAGCTGGCCCGCATTGCGCCCAAGGTCGTCAATACCGCGCCGTGCCAGGAGGTTGTGCTCACCGGCGACGACGTGGACCTCGGCATGCTACCCATCATCAAGTGCTGGCCGCTCGACGCGGGGAAGTACATCACCCTGCCGCTCGTGTGCAGCTACGACCCCAACACCGGCAAGCGCAACGTCGGTTGCTACCGCATGCAGGTGCTCAGCAAGAACTCCACCGCCATGCACTGGCAGCGCCATAAGGGCGGCCGCGAGCACTACGACGACAGTGTGGAGAAGAAGGAACGCCTGCAACTGGCGGTGGCGCTCGGCGCGGAACCGGCGGCGGTCTATTCCGGCACCGCGCCGCTGCCGCAGGGGATCGACGAGTTTCTCTTCGCCGGCTTCCTGCGCGGCGGACCCGTGCAACTCGTCAAGGGCAAGACCGTTGACGTCATGGTGCCCGCCAACAGCGAGATTGTCCTAGAAGGCTATGTTGAACCTGGCGAATACGCCACGGAAGGCCCTTTCGGCGACCACACCGGGTATTACTCGACTGCGGATCAGTACCCCGTCTTTCACATTACCGCCATTACGCACCGGCGCGATCCAATCTACGTCACCATCATCGTGGGCCGCCCACCCATGGAAGACATCTACATGGGCAAGGCCACCGAGCGCATTTTCCTGCCCCTTATCAAGATGATGGTCCCCGAGGTGCACGACATTGCGCTGCCGGACGAGGGCGTCTTCCACAATATCGTCTTCGTTTCCATTAAGAAGCGTTTCCCCGGCCACGCGCGCAAGACCATGTACGCCCTGTGGAGCTTGCATCAAATGATGTGCGTCAAGTTTATCGTGGTAGTGGATGACGACATCGACGTACAGGATACGTCCGAGGTGCTCTTCCGCATGGGGAACAACGTAGACTGGAAGCGGGATACCGTCATTGTGGAAGGGCCGGTGGATTCGCTCGACCACGCGGCGCCGCTGCCGAATTATGGGGGCAAAATGGGTGTGGACGCCACGCGGAAAACCGCGGAAGAGGGCTTTACCCGCGAGTGGCCGCCGGACATTGAGATGAGTCCGGAAATCACGGAACTGGTAACGCGCCGCTGGCAGGAGTATTTTCGCGTCTGAGACCCTTCGTCTCATCCTTGGCGCGCAAGAGTAATCGGTACGGCATAGTGCGCGGGCGCGCGGCCCGTAGCTTGCAGGTACAATAGGGGGCGAATGGTCAGCGGACCCTTGCAACGCATCTCTCTAATACACATCTGACTCTGCCGACTATCTTACGCGTGAAGAAATCGGTGGTCGCCGTATCATTAAAAAAATATTGGGGGGGGCGGGTGGGGGGGGGGGGGGGG
>VXOZ01000423.1:0-441 GCA_009839775.1 Chloroflexota bacterium
GTAAATACGGTAGTGATATGAATTAGACGGATTAACCTTGCGCCGGTATTGGACTGTCACTCTTCCTGTTCTGTTGGAGCAGAGAGATTGACTCGGACAATCAGCCAGAGAGCGGCCAGCACAAGCACCCCTGCCGCTCCTACGAAGACCGCGCGGATGCCCAGCATGGCGCCAACGTAACCGCCCACGATCGGCCCAATTGCATTGCCCAAGGAGGAAGCGCTGTTGGCGATGCCAAATGCGAGGCCTCGGCGCTCTGACGGCACGCTCAACCCGATAGTCGAGCTATAGGTTGGCGCCCAAACCCCGCCGAACGCGCCCAACAGCACGCGCACGATCCACAGTTGCAGGAATGAAGCTGCGAATGCCTGACCGACGTTGGCGGCGGCGACGCCAAGCACTGCGATGAGCAGCAACAGGCGTACGCGATAGGTGTTGATG
>VXOZ01000423.1:451-2622 GCA_009839775.1 Chloroflexota bacterium
GGTTATGGGAGAGCAGATCGCTCCCAAGACGCCGGTCGTGGCGACGAGAATGCCTGAAATGGTAGCGACAAAATCCTCCGGGGAGAAGCCGGCGAACGTTGCCGACGGATCCGTGGCGGCGAGTTCGGCAACGAAGAGCGGGAAGATGGGTCGTGACGCCATAAAGGCGAATTGCACCAAGAATATTACGGGCGCCAACATGAATACCGTGCGTAAAGCGCCATCGCCAAGCGGGTTGCGCAATTGCGGCAGACGAAAAGGTGGCGGAGGTTGTTCTGCATGGCGGGGTTCATGCACGAGTACGAATACCACAAGACCTATGAGAACTATGACAGCGCTCGTGGCAATGAACGCAATGCGAAAACCCAGCGTGTCTGCAAGGATGCCGCCAATGAATGGACCAACAGTCGACCCGGCAAAGATGGACATTTGCATGGTCCCCAACACGCGCCCAAGCTCCTCGCGCGGTGTAATGGACGCGGCGAGGGCGCTTACGGCCGAAGTGGTGCCGGATAGGGAGCCCTGAAGGACGCGAAAGATCAAGAGTTGCACTGCTGATTGCGCGAACCCCATGAGTAGCAGCGTGATGGTAGCGCCGAAGAGCGCACGCTCCAGCATGAGCTTCTTGCCGAAGCGGTCGGCAAGGGAGCCCCAAATGGGTGAGAAGATCGCCATGCTGATGCCGGATCCGCCGGCAACAAAGCCGGCCCACAGCGCTGCCTGACGGGGATCTGGAATCCCTAATTCCAGGATATACAGCGGTACGAAGGGCAGACTGCAACTAAAGGCCGCCATGGTGGCAAACTGCGTGATCCAGAGGATGCGGACCGTTGTTTGCCAATTGCCGGGGTGTGCGGTGGATTGCATACTCGCCATGCTAACGGCTAGGCGTGATGAGGCGCAACTGAGGCCACCGCGCATCTAAATAGACAGCGCGCATCAGCTTGATTAGGCTTAAGCCAATACCGCCCAGGCGCTCCCACGAGGCTTGCATAAGGGGCACACTTTCATGAAGTCGTTCTTGATCGAGCAGTTGTCCCGAATCCTGCATCCGCTTCTTTACACTGAGCCGACAGCGCCGCCTCTTGCATCCGAGCGTCCGAATATTCTGGTGATCAAGCCCGCCAGTTTGGGCGATGTGCTCATGAGCACTGCCTTTCTTGCTGCTCTGCGCGCAAATCTGCCGCACGCCCATGTCACCGTATTGGTGACGACCTGGGCCAAGGAGGCCTTGGTCGGCAATCCACACTGCGACGAAGTCATTGATTCCGGCACCGTCGGATTTCCTGGGCTCTACGGCTTCAACGCATACCGTAATTGCGTCTCCCGCGTACGAGAGCGCAGCTTTACCCACTGCTTTGTGCTGGACCGCTCTTCGCTCATGTCGTTACTGCCTCGGCTCGCAGGCATTCCCTGGCGGGCCGGCCTCGATAGTTCCGGGCGTGGTATCGCGTTGCACGTTGGCGTGCCTTGCCGTGACGATCGTCATGAGGCGGAGCTCTACCTCGACGTCCTGCGGAAAGTTGGCTTTGAGGTAACGAAGCCGCACTTGCACTTTCGGCCTCAATCCTCCGATGCCTCTGAAGTAAGTAATCTGCTCACCGAACAGGGCCTGGCAGAAAGGAGGCCCCTAATCGCGATTCACCCTGGCGGCGGCAGGAACCCCGGTGATGAACTCTTAAGCAAGCGCTGGTCTAGCAGCAATTTCCAGGCTCTCACCGAGAGGCTTGGGAGCACGCTGGAGGCCGGCATCCTCCTCGTCGGGGGGCCCGATGATGTGCCTATAGCTGAGGCGATCCAAAATGGGGCAACCGCGTCTATGGTGGACGTAACGGGCAAACTGACGTTTGCGCAGCTTGGGGCCTTGATTCAGCGCTGCCACTTGTTCATTGGCAATGATTCAGCGCCAATGCATCTTGCCGCAGCGGTGGGCACACCGGTTATTGCCTTGTTCGGACCCACGTCACCGCAACGCTTCGGGCCTTTTGGCGCGCAGAGTGCTGTCGTGCGTTTCGCGGTAGATCAAGACAAAGAGGGTTCAGTTGATGAACTTGAGGCTGTGTTGTCCGCTGCGCGTAAGCTCCTGGACTCCAGTCCCGATTGCGACTAGGCGTATGCCTCATGCAAACAAGCTGGGTCACGTCTGCTGCGGAATATGGTATGTCTAAGGC
>VXOZ01000289.1 GCA_009839775.1 Chloroflexota bacterium
CCACGAAAACAATTCCGCCAAGTCCTGCCAGCAGCCGCATGTTGCGCGTCGATTTGCGCCAAAACGTGCTCCCAAACGTGTAGACATTCGCCGCGAGCAAGGCGGCCACCAGCGGCACAACCAGGTTGTAGGCTACCGACGGCACGATACCGAGCAGGCGAATCAGCGTAGCGAACACCTGATGCCCCATGTAGTAGTAGTTGATGTACCCCCCGGCAAACCACGGGTCGAACGGCGGATAGCGAACAGCCTTGATGAGCGCGTTCATGTGGGCAAAATCCATCGGCTTCTCGCCGCCGTAGTAGGGGTGCCAGAGATCGGGATTCGTCAGGCGCACCCACAAGAAGAAGAGGAAGCACAGAGTGAAGACCGCTTCACTGAGTATGAGTTCCGCTCGCCGTTGCTTCAGAAAGACCACAAATTGCCGCCACGTGCGGGCGAGCACGAAGGCGCTGGCGAGACCAACCAGCGCGATGGCAAGCCACGTGGTGGCGCGGCCGACCGCCAGCACACCGCTACTCGCCAACAACCAGGGAATGTAAGCGATGAAGAGCAGGCCGATGCTCTTTGCCACCAGATAGCCGTGGTCGGGCGCCATAGGCAAGATGCGCCACAGCAACGGCCACGTGATCCAGCCGAGCAGCAAAATGGCGAGCCACCAGACCAGCCACGGCACGGCGTTGACAATGCTGCTGCGGTTGAAGTACGCCGACCAAGAGCCGCTGTCCTTAAGACTCTCTTGATGCGCCGCAGTGAGCAAGAGACCGTTGTAGGTCAGTTGCTTCGGCGTTAAGGTCTGGGGCAGGACTGTCAGGTGCGGCTCTAATAGGACCCGCACTTTCTCCGGGCTATAGTCGGCGGTCTTCACGAAGAGATGTACGGTCGGGTGATCGAAGACGATGAATTGCTCTTCCGCCTGGCTGTCGTCAATCTCCCAACCGAGGAGGTGGGGAAAGTGAGTAAATGTGCGCAGCGGCGCGAAACCAAGCGCACCCGCAAAGAGGTGACGATAATACTGGGATGTCATGGGGTAGCGGGCGGGAAGTTGCCGGATCACGCCATGGGTGCGGCTGCTGCTGACGACGATGTAGTCGGCCTGCGTGAGCGCCTGGATCATCTCTTCTAGCTTGTTGGGTGTATCGGCGCTGAAGACAGGAAGCTGCACGTACTGATAGCGGTCCGGAGCATGAACATGCCCCGGTAGCCGCAGCGGCAGCGCGTCATCCCAGAGTTCTGCCGTCAGCACAACGCCGGCCGGGACGTTTTGGTAGATCCACTCGCTCGCGTGCACGCGGGCTACCGGCTCTGTGTAGATGCGTGTGTAGGCAAAGGCCCATGCGCACGTGCTTAGCAGTACGAGAGCTGCGAGGGTCGGTCCGGCAAGACTCAGCAAGCCGCCAAGGGATGGATCCCGCGCCTCCTGCGGGGGCGAGCTTTCGCGGGAATGACGTGACTGTTGTCCAATGCGCTGCAGCCAGGCGATGACATCCCCTTTGTAGAGTTGATACGCCAACCAGCAGAGAAAGACCCCGCCAAGCACGGCAAAGGCCGGGTAGATGGGCAGGAAGTAGCGGCCGGGCTTGGCGAACTGGGCGGCCTGGTATCCGTAATGTACAAGCACCCATGTGACAACCGGCGCAAAGACGAGGTTACTGTGCCGCGCTAGGCGCCATATTCCCCAGAGCAACCCCAGCCAGGCCACGACTGCCAGCACCCAGCCCATCTCCCAGCGGAACATCTGTTCGAGCGGAAACAAAGCATAGTTGGCCGTGGCCCAACTGTAGGCAGGAGGAAAGTCCACGGCACCCCCGGCCAGATAGCGCAAGTTCTCGATGTCTTGCATGTAGCGGGGAGCGAGCCGTGGGTCCCATGAGGAAGCGGACGCAAAGACGTACGGCAGGCAAAGACGGAGCGTGGCATAGACGAGCGCTGCTCCGAGGAGCAGGTGACCGCCGAGACGCAGGAGCAGACGGCCGGTGACAGCCACGTCCAGCGGTTGCGTCACCCGCCAGGCGCGCAGCCAGAACGCGACACCGATAGGCAGAGCCAGTGTCGCCACACCCAGCTTGCTGGCCAGGGCGAGACCGGCAACGATGCTTACCCCAACAAGATCGTGCCAACGCCCTTCTTCTTGCCAGCGGAGCGCGAACCAAAGCGCCAGTGTGGCAAAGAACGTCACCCAGGTGTCGGTCGTGTAGAAGTGCGCCTGCTGGATCGCCTGCACCGCGCAGGCGTAGAGCACGGCAGCGAGCGCGCCACCCCAGCGGCCGCTCAATCGGCGCGCTATGAGGAAGACGAGCAGAATTGTCAGCGTATCCAGCGAGGCCGTCAGAAAGCGGCCGACAAGATGGATGCCGTCATAAGCATCCTTACCGACGATGCCAGCTGCAGCCTTGGTGATGAAGACTGGCAGCGTGCCGTAGACGAACGAGCCGATGCCCTGATTGTACGGATTGAGCGGCGAGGTCTCTGTATCGAAGTACTGTAAAAGGGATTCCGGCCACTGAATTTGCGCCGTCGTTATTGTGATATGGCGCTCGTCGGGATGGAGGTGGGTACTGGAATCCCAGTCTAGGCCAGTGAAACGAAACCACACGCCGACGAGCAGTAC
>VXOZ01000476.1 GCA_009839775.1 Chloroflexota bacterium
GTACCTCTACAGCGCGTACGCTCGATGCTCGGCCACACGAGCATGAGCACCACGCAGCGTTACGCTCAACTTGCGGAAGCGCGAAGCGCCGCCGAGCCTGAGAACGATGAGAATACCCAGGACTAAAGGGCTGTCAAAGTGCAAAGGCCGCCGTCTCCCGGCGGCCTTGTTCGTTGCTCTGTTGCTAGCGGCCTCGTTCTTCGTGGTCGCGTGCTCGCAGGTCGTACCCGGTCTGGACGAGTTCTATCCTGAGGGCGAGCAGCCGACCGGCATTGCGCCTCCCGCTGAATCCTTCCAACCGCTTGCGCCCGCCACTCAGGCAGAGCAAACCCTCCAGCGGCTTCTCGCCACGGAGAAACCGGATCGCGACCTCTTCGATCTGGGCAGGCGCTATAAAGGTATCGCGCAAAACGTAGACCGCATTGTGAACGCGGAACAGCCGGATTATGTAGTGGGAACGGTGCAAACGTTTTGGGTGGCCGACGACGCGAACAGTACGTATTACCAGATTAGAGCGGAGCTGCGCGGCAAGTCAGAACACCTTTACATGTATGTAGAAGAGGGGCTGGACATTCCTCAATCCGGTATCGACAAGACCATCCAGATATTTGAGGAGACTATCTATCCCACTGTGCGGCAATACTACGGGGAAGAGTGGAGCCCCGGTGTGGACAACGATCCAAGGATCACGGTGCTTAACGCCCGCATTCCGGGTGTGGGAGGGTACTATTCTTCAGCCGACGAGTTTCCGAGCGCAGTCAATCCCTTCAGCAATGAACGCGAGATGTTCTACATAAACGTGGATGGGCAGGAATACGGTCCTGGAACCGAATTCTACCTCTCCACGCTTTGTCACGAATTCCAACACATGGTGCACTGGAACCAGAACGCGTCCCAGGAGACCTGGCTGAACGAAGGGGCCTCGATGGTGGCCTCGGTGCTGTGCGGCTATAGCCTCGGCGGCATCGCCTCATGGTATGCGGCAAACCCGGATGTTCAGCTCACGCATTGGAGCGTTGATCCAAGGGATCCAAGGGATGTACTGCCGCACTATGCGGCAGCCTATCTCTTCATGGAGTACTTCGCGCAGCACTACGGCGGCTATGAAAAACTGCGGACACTGATAGCGTTGCCTCTGCGCGGCCAGGCAACGGTGGATGCGTACTTGGAGAGTGAGGGCTACGCCGTCGACTTCAATGACGTTTTCGCCGACTGGACCGCGGCGAACTACATTGACGACGAACGGCCGGAAGCAGGCGCCTATTACTACGATGTGCGCTTGCCACGCATGCGTCCTCAGGAGATCGCACGTGGGCGAACCCTGGATAAGAATCTGACAGTTAAGCAGTTTGGAGCCAAGTATGTTGACCTCCGCATACCGCAGGGTAACTACACATTGGACTTTCAGGGTGCGTCACAGGTACGTATCTTTCCTACCACTGCCCCCAGCGGCACCCATGCTTGGTGGGGCAATCGCTCCGACATGGCAGCCACTTCCCTTACGCGCGAGGTTGATCTGTGGGATGCCGTGACTGCGGTGTTTCGCTTTAAGGCGTGGTATGACATCGAAGCAGACTTTGATTACGCCTACGTCGCGGCTTCAACCGATGGCGGTAAGACGTGGCAGACCCTACCGGGCATGAGTACAACGACGGAGAACCCAAATGGAAACAACCTCGGCCACGGGTTTACGGGCAAGAGCGGTGGCGGGGACGTTGCGTTATGGATCGATGAAGAGGTGAACCTCGACGACTATGTCGGCAAGCGGATACTCCTCCGCTTCGAGTACGTCACCGATGATGCCGTAAACGGTGTGGGCTTCTTGGTGGATGACTTTTCCATTAGCGGCATCGAGTTTAGCGACGATGCGGAGTCCGACGGCGATTGGGAGGCACGGGGCTTCTTCCGCACGGACGGCGTCTTGCCGCAGTACTTTATCGTACAGCTTGTGCGCTATGTGGACGGCCTGGCATCAGTTGAGCGTGTCATGCTGCGGACGCACGACAGCATGGATGTCTCTTTCTCGTTAGATGACTACGGTCAGGAATTGCAGCACGCCGCCCTTATCGTGAGCGGCGTGACGCCCGTGACTACCGAAGTCGCCCACTTCAACGTGCGTCTCGTGCCGGTGGCTGACGAATGAGGCTTGCCATCAATTTGAGGGTAAGTCCTTCGCTGCCTTGTTTCTAGACGCGGCCGGCCAACTCTCCATGACGCTGGATATACGCTTGCACCGCCAGCAGAAACTCTGCATGACTCCAGGTACAGGGATTCACTGACAAAGGCGCATGCGTGTAGGGGTGGAATTGCTCAGCGAGCATGCCGGTCGAGAGGGCATGGCGCTGCGCCCACCGGAGGAGATCTGCCGCGGGTTTCAAGGCATCGAGGGACTGGGCCCGCGCGATGTGCCAGCGGCAGAGCCACATCGTCGTAACGGCCCAGGGATTGCCCGGCACGTTCCCTACGTCCGTGCTCACCTGGTGAAACCGGTCGTTCTCCGAGCGGGCAAGACCGCCAACTTCCGTATGGCACCAGAGCTGCTGGCGTACGGCGGACATGGTACGCTGCATGCGCTCGTCATCGGGCGAAATCATGCCGAACAGAAAGAGA
>VXOZ01000011.1:0-1350 GCA_009839775.1 Chloroflexota bacterium
TTGCAGCGGGTGGATATTTGGGGTGCCGCCGCCCGCCTCGATGGTGGAAACGCGGGGGACGACACTCTGGGCATCCTCCGTGTTGTTCACCGGCGCCGGGCGTACCACCCACTGCGGCGAGTACTCGAATGCCAGCACGCCAATGACGTCGCCTGACTGTAGTATCTCTACCGCCTGTGCCGCCGCCTCACGCGCCATGGCAATCTTGGATACTGGCGAACCTTCATTCATGCTGCCCGATTTGTCGATGAGGAGCGCCAGCGCCAGGGTCGGCAACTCCTCATGGTCCGGCGGTTGCGAAATGACCGGCAGCGCGTGTTCCAAAGGAGTGCCGCCGTAGTCGCCCATGCCGAATGCCGCTGCGCCGCCAAGGGCGACCAGACCGCCGCCATAGCTCTGCACGTAGTCTTGCAACGCCTGCATCTGCGGTTCGCTGAGTTGGGAGGCCGGCACGTTTACGAGCACGACACTGGACACACCGTCCAACTCCTCCGGACGGGTGGGTAACTGAGCGGGTGAGACGTTTTGGGCCTGGATTCCTGCCGCCTCGAGGGCCTGGGTGAGAACTATCGCGTCGCCAACCGGATTCTCCACCACCAACACAACGCTCTTAGGTCCCACCTGCGAATAGCCGAAGGCATCGTTGTTCTGGGGACGCTGATCGTCCGGCGCTACCACTTGCGCGCGAAACGAGAAGAACCCCTCTTCAAGGCCAGGCTGCTGGATTGTGAAGGTGTTCTGCCCGTATTCCAGGTTTACCGGCCCCTCGCTGACGAGCGTCTCATTCATGAAGAGACGGAGCACCGCTTCCCCTTGCGTGGTAGAAGCCACCGTGATGCGTACCTCGAAGCTCTCCTCCGCGCGCAGAGCATTAGGAGGCGCCACGTCGATTACGGCTGCGTCCACCCCCGGTTCGGCAAGGAGCGGCACGACGTCCACCTGTACATCCTGCGCCGCAATGACCTCCGCGGCGCGCATGAGGTTGCCGGCCGTCTGGTTGCCGTCGGAAAGCAAGACGATGCGTTTCGGCGCGTCCGGCGGGAACAGGGATGCGGCCATCTCCAGCGCGCTCGCGATGTTCGTGCGCTCGTCGAGACCGGCGGGAACTTCATCTTCAGCGAGGTCGCCGCGACCAAACGGTCGTTCGATGCGCGCTTCATTGCCGAACGTGAGAATCGCAAACGCGTCATCCGGGGCACGCGCCTCCACTGCCCTTTCGATCCACTGGCGGGCGGCAGCCTGCGTCGCGGGAGACACACTGGCAGAGGTATCGAGCAAGAAGATCGTATTTATCGGCCCGCCCGGCAATGGCAAACGCAACCCGGCCAGCGCCAGGATCAGCAACGTGAC
>VXOZ01000011.1:1360-2604 GCA_009839775.1 Chloroflexota bacterium
CATTGAGGCGTAGCGTCGTCGACAGGGCGAGTGTGCGCCGCGAAAGCTGCATGACGCCACGCCTGGCAACAAAGATTACTACCCCCCATGCGAGCGGTATCAGGAGGAGCAGCCACGGTTGTGTGAAGTATGCTTGCATCGCTACGTACGTACGCGGTGATACCAAATCCACTCGAAGAGCAGGACGAAGAGCACGATCAGGGCGAGGAGTTTCCAGATTTCCTGAAATACGGGAAGTTCAACCGGCGGCACCGACGCTCCACTACCCGCGAAGGTGGCTACCTGCTTTCCTACGTTCGATTCCGCCTCCTCTTGGAGACTCACTATGAACGCCTCCCGGTAGATTTCCTGTGCCCCTGCGTAATGCGCCACGTGATACACCCCAAGTTCCTCCGTAGCTGAGAAGGGGATGCGCTGCCTGCCGGCAAACGAGACTCGTCCCCCGTCCGGCTTCTCAACAACCAAGCGGTCGGCATGCGGGTGCAAGCCCAGCTCTATCACGTCCTGGGGTTGTACGTGTGAAACAGTCTCTTGAATACCGTACGGGTTGAGCCATTGATAGATGTTCCCCATCAGCACGGGGAAAGCCGTGCGCAGCGGCAGGTTGCTCTGCATCAGAGAGAACGTAAACACCACCATGCGCCGGCCATCGAATGTGCCGCTAAAGAGTAACGGCCCGCGGTTGCTGCCGATGAGTTCGTCCGCCCAGGGCGGCAGTTCCAACCGCCGCGCCCGCGAGACGCGCAAATCTTGCATGTCCACGAATTGCATGAGGCGGTGGTCTTGCGCTACGTAGTCGAGTGGCGGCTCTACTATTTCTCCACTCACAGGTAACAAAAGCGATCCCAAGGGCGGATTGAAGATGAGCCAGTTGCCGGGTGGGAGCTCAGGGGGCAGCCAACCATCGAAAATATAGAGGTCGTACACCTCTGCCGGACGAAATTCCACCGGACGCACGTGGTCGAGCGCCAAGAACGGGAACGGCGCAAACACCGAGCTCAAGAAGAACGGCGTGTCCGAGACCAAGAGCGCCCGCAAGACCGGCGGCGGCATCAAAATCGCCGCCGTGCGGTCATCCGCCGCCAGCGCATCCTGGTGGTCCAGCACCGCGTCCACACGGGACACGCCCGGGGGAAAGTCGCCAAAGACCAGGTCGAGCGATGAGCCGTCGTCCTGGAAAGGAGCGAGCGTTATGTCACGCAGCTCCCGTGGCTGCCCGTCTGCCAAAATGGCCAATGGCACGG
>VXOZ01000053.1 GCA_009839775.1 Chloroflexota bacterium
GTCTAATCTCTTGGAGGAACTAGCCTGCGGAGCACTTGAATCATCTAACTAGCACGATAAGGAGCTAGCATGGCTACAGAATCTACCGCCTCGGAGCTACACAACTCATCCCTCGTCATCGACTCCCACAACGACGCCATCGTCGCCTACTTGCTCCGCAATGGAGAGAGCATCGCCGGACCGGAGGCGCCGGCACGCTCGGAGCCGGAGAGCGTGGTGGCCTTCCTGCGGAATCTGTCGATACCCAGAGGGCACGAGATGCAGGTCAACCTGCCCAAGCTGCGCGCCGGCGGCATTGATGTGGTCTATTGCGCGGTTGACGTGACCCGCGCCTGGGGCAATCACCTGCTGTATGCCATGGATGCCTTTGGTTGGTTCCTGGCCGAGGTGGACGCTCACGCCGACCAGATTGCCATCGCGACCACGGCAGACGAGATGGAAGCCATCGTAGCCAGCGGCCGGATCGCCGCCGTGCTTACTATCGAGAATTCCGAAGTCTTGGAGCGTAGCCTGTGGGTGCTGCCGGTGCTGCACCGGCTCGGTGTGCGCTCCATGACGCTCACGTGGAGCTACCGCGCCCATGCCGCCGATGGCGCCTTCGAAAACGTGACCCGCGGCGGCCTGACCCACTTCGGGCGCGACCTGGTGCGCTCCATGAACGAGCACGGCATGATCGTGGACATTTCTCATATCAGCGATCAAGGTTTCTGGGACGTCATTGACGTCACGAACGCGCCCATCATCGGCTCTCACAATGCCTGCCGCGCCCTGTGCGAGCATCCGCGCAACCTCACCGACGACCAGATCCGGGCCGTGGCGGACAACGGCGGCGTGATCGGTGTGACCTATGTCCCGTCTTTCGTGGACGAGGACGAAAGCAAGCGCACCCTCGACCGGCTGCTCGACCACTTCGACCACATCGCCCAGGTGGCTGGCACGGACTGCGTCGGCCTGGGTTCGGACTTCGACGGCGGCGGGGACGTGCTGAAAGACGCTACCGTGGTGCCGCAGATTACGGAGGGTCTGCTAGCCCGGGGCTGGCAAGAGGACGACCTGCGCAAAATGCTGGGCCTCAACCACCTGCGCGTCTTCCGGCAGGTCTGTGGGTGAACGCTCCCAAGTTCCGCGGCGGCTATGCTAACCGTGAAAGTACGAGATGCCACGTCTGCCCGGGCGGATATTCCCTCCTGGTAGGAGAGGCTAGGGCCTGCCCCCTGCTTGATACGAAGGAGTAGTGCTAGTGAACGCGCGGCGTCTTGGGCTGCTTGGGCTTATTGTTGGCGGTGGCATCCTGCTCCTGCGCCTATTGCGGCAGTGGGCCGGCGACCCGCCGGTACAGCGCGCCTCACACAAGGAGGCCATCGAGCCGCCGGAACTGGTGGAACGTTACAGCCGCTGCATGGGCACGCTTCCCATGCGGCTGACGCGCGCGTCGCTAGCCCGCTACGTCACCGCTTCTCCCCACTGGCGCATTCTCGACGTGGGGTGCGGGCCGGGGTGGTTTCCGCTGGAGCTGGCCGCCTATCTCCCCGACGCCGTCATCGTTGGCGCGGACCTCTCCCATCCCATGACGGTAGTGGCGGCCAGGCATGCCCAAGCCGCCGACCAAGCGGACAGTGTGGTCTTCACCCAGGCGCGCGGCGAGGTCTTGCCCTTTGCGGACGGCGCGTTCGACTGCGTCGTGAGCACCCTCGCCCTCCATCATTGGCAAGACCCGGTGGCCGTCCTGAAGGAGTTGCAGCGTGTCGCGCAGCCCGCGGGCCGGATCATCGTCTTCGACATACGGCGCGACATCCACCTCTGGCTGTGGACGGCGCTCAAGGTGGGACAAACTTTCGGCGAGCGGTTGCAACTCTGTGAGAACGACGAGCCGTCAGCATCCGTCAGCGCCTCGTATACCCCGTCGGAACTCCAACGCCTCGCGCTCCAAGCCGGCTGGGAACGCGTCCAGATACGCACCAAACTCGGCTGGCTCATGCTCGAACGCCTCCCCGCGCAGACCACACCTTTCCCCGTGCCTCCAGCCCCACGCCGCAAGCGGAACAGTAGGACCTAGGAATGGGAGATCGGCAACATACCGAGACCGACAGTGTTAATTCATACCTCCGGGATTAGTCGCCTGGATTCTTCAGCAGATCGCGAAAATCTCGATGCCCAAGACTAAGAAGACGGTCAATCGTGTCCTTAGCCTCATCTATTGCTTCCTCACTATCGCTGGAGAGAATAGACCTCAGTAAACTCTTGGCTTCGTCCGCGAACATGTAAATCCTCAGATAATCTGATGATTCCACAACCAATCGTAGAGCGCGCGCTACTGGATACGGCATCATTGGGGCAAGCGATGCCAAACGCTCGACAACTGAAGACTTGTCATCAGTATCTCTGGCAAGTTCAATTGACTCTGTTAGTCGGTCAAGTGCCCAACTGTCGTCGAATCGTCCCGATGCAAACCACCAACCAAACGCGGCTAGTTCCTCTTTGTAGACAGCCTGGCTTTCGGTCTCGTTTGCGAGACGAAGCCTACTAAGCCAAAGGAGCTCAAGGCGCTGAATTACTTGCCCGTCAAGACCACCCTCATGATTCTTGAGCCACCTCCCAAC
>VXOZ01000213.1 GCA_009839775.1 Chloroflexota bacterium
AAAGTACACGATATACCCGAATGATTGAATCTGTCCAGCCCCTTCTGATTAAAAGAACGTGCACCGGGTATTTCGTTATGGCAAAGCGGCAGGTCTACAGGGAGCTACGCAGATGTCAAGGAGAGAGAAGGTCGTATCTCTTCGGAACAACAGACCGCGTCGCCGGATTAGCTCCCCGCTTCCTTTTGGGCGGTATGCAGGGCGATGGCATCCTCCAGCAGCGACGAATTTGCTTTTGCCAGCAACTGGATGTCCGCCAGGAGGATGGGCGCGGACTCCGTGACCTTACTCTCGGCCCGCTGTTTCAGTCTCCTTTGCAAGAAGAGCGACAACACCAGAATCACGATTGCTACTGCCGCCAGGCCGTAGGCCAGCCGGGCCGCGAGCTCGCTATCGGTGAGCGCAGCATCCGTGATCGATGCCACAAAGACGAGAGCGCATACCCAGCTTAAGGTGACTAATCCGTCGTAAGAGCGCCAAAACTTCATGCTAATTCCTCCCTATGAAAACCTTGTCTCACTGTGCACACTGGTGCAAGATTACTCCCTGCTGAACGACGCCAGCACCGCGTCCCACGCGGTTTCCGAAGCGAGTACGCTGAGGACGTATTCGTTCAAGCCATCAGCTTGGGGTATGGCGTTTGTCGTCACGGCGTAGAGCACGTCGCCGTCGGAAATGGTGTGCAGCGGCTCAATGGCCCGCGCCATCGAGGTGTGCACGTGGCGGGCGAGTTGGCGCAGCGACCAGCCGCTCAGGATTTGGTTCGTAACCACGACCGTGAGCGTGGTGTTCCCCGGCGGAGGCGGCGGGGGCAGTCCAGCGTCGGCCACGCGTGGACGCTCACCTGTTTCCGGATTCAGCGAGCCGCGCACCACACGGCCTTGGCGATCCACGATAGCGCCCACGGCGTTCACCACCGTGAACACGGCTACCTTCACGCCCTCCACTTCGCGGAACGCGCCGCCCTGACCGGCGTGCTCACTTTGATAGGGCTTCTGCAACCACTTGCCCACGGTCGCTGAGCGTCCGGCGCCGCGCGGGCCCAGGGGAAACACTCCCGGTCGCGCCGCTTTGAGCGCCGCGCGGCCGAGGGCCTTGTCCGGGTAGGCGGCGTTGGCGCGCGGACCGTAGTCATAGATGATCGCCCCGGAAACGAGCGCGATATTGCCCCAATGGGGCGAGTAAGCGCGCTGCGCCAGAAGCTCCGCCGCCACGCCGGTGGCCGCTTCCAGGCCGTAGAACGAACCGCCGGCCAAACAGATGGCATCCAATTTGCCTTCGCCGTTCTGCAGCGCCTCGGTGTAGAGCGTGGCGTGCGCCCCACCGCGAATGTCCACGGCGGCGACGGCGCTATGGCCGAAGGAAAAGACCGTGCAACCGGTCGGGCCTTCTGCGTACTCGGCAACGCCGATGGCCAGGTCAGGAAAGTCAAAGGTGAGCCTGGGCCCGCTGAACTCGGTCTGGGGCTCGAGCGTTAGCGCGTCGTTCGAAAGCATCGGTTCGTTCGTGTCTTGTTCCGACATGCGTTCCGCCCGCGAATTCCTACCACATGGTCATCTTGGTTGCCTTAACGAGACTATAGCACGGCTCGTCCGCGCCGCCGCTCACTGCGCGGCAAAACGCTCGGGAGCGTAGGGTTGCAGCGGCGCCAGATCACCCTTGCGGATGGCGTTGGACATGAGTTGCGCGGTGATGGGAGCGAGCAGGATGCCGTTGCGGTGGTGACCGGCGGCGACCCAGAGTCCCGGCCGGGCCGCGACCGGCCCCAGCAGCGGCAGGCCGTCGGGCGGCGTGGGCCGCAAGCCAACGCCGAAGTGGTGCACGCGTGTGTCGGCGAGGCTGGGAGCAAGCCGTTGTAGTATCTTGACGAGGAAGGCCACGCCGCCGGCCGTATTCTCACGCTCGAAGCCCGCGTCTTCTTCCGTAGCGCCGACGACGATGCGGCCGTCCTGCTTGGGCGCCAGATAGCCCCCCGCGCCAAAGACGACGCGCCGCAGCGGGCGGTCGTAAGTCTCCAGTACCATCACTTGCCCCCGCGTTGGCTTCAATGGGAGGGAGATGCCGAGGTGGTCGCCGAGCAAGCGGCTCCAGGCTCCGGCGGCGATGACGACGTGAGCGGCGTGCACGGGACCCGCAGCCGTTTGCAGGCCGGTAACGCGCTCACCGCTGGTGAGGAAGCCGTGCACAGGCGTGTATTCGTGTATCGTCACACCCTGGGCGACAGCAGCCAGTGTGAGCACGTGCATGAGCTGCGGGGCGTACACATGGGCGCTGTCCTCTAGGAGTAAGGCGCCGCGCGCGTCCGCATTGACCAGCGGTTCTTCGCGGCGCAAGGTGTCGGCGTCGAGCCAGGCGACGCGCTCGCCCTGCGCGGCGAGCTCTCTGGCTTGCGCGCTTACGAAGTCCCTTTGCTTCTCGCCAAACACGACCGAAAGCGCACCGGAACGTGTGTACGTAGCGTCCAGGCCGGTGACTGCTTCCAGTTCAGCCGCAAATTCGGGGTAGAGTTTGGCCGATTGCACGGCCAGATTGAGAAAGTGATCGGAGTGGTCCCCCTCCACACCCGAACCCAAGATGCCGGCCGCGGCGATGCTGGCT
>VXOZ01000281.1 GCA_009839775.1 Chloroflexota bacterium
CCCTGGCCGTGGTCAACGTCTTCATTTACATCTACTCCCGTCCTTTGGGCGTAACCGGCGAACTTTCCGCCTGGTCGGACCGCATTGCCAGCGGTCTCTTGCGTATCCAAGCCCCGGCCCTGCTCGGCGTGGAAGGTCTCGCCGGGTGCAATCTGACGCTTGGCACCGGTTCGTGGTGGACGAGTGAGGGCTTGTTCCTGGATGGCGGGCTCATCATCGGGGCGCTGGTGGCGGCGCTCTTGGCCAATGAATTCAAAGTGCGCTTGCCGCCGGTAAAGCGGCGCTATGTGCAGTCGCTTATCGGCGGCACGTTCATGGGATACGGTGCCGGAATCGCCATCGGCTGCACCATCGGCGCGTTCTTCTCCGCCATCCCGTCACTAGGGCTCAACGGCTGGATATTTGGCTTTTCGTTGCTGCCGGGCGCATACCTCGGCGTGCAGGTGATCAAGCGGATACCGTAACGAGTTTGCCGAACGACATTGGGAGCCATAGAATGCAGCATGGGGATGGTTCACTTTCCACAGAAACCGCTGAGTCTTGTGGCGGATATGCTACGATAACCATTGCATGAAGAGCGAAGGAAACTTACTGACGACTGACTTAGGGAGCTGGAAGGAGCGGTAGACCATGAAAATCGACGTACGCGGCGAGATTTGCCCGTATCCGATGATGAAGACGGCGGAGGCGTTGAAGAAGCTGGACGGTAACGAGACCCTGGAGGTCCTCACCGATCACGCGCCCGCCTTGGGCACGATCCCGTGGGAAGCGGCAAAGAACGGTTACGAGACGACCATCGAGGGCGCTGCCGACTCGGAATGGCGGCTGACGCTGCGAAAGTCTGAGAAAGAAGCCAAACCGCAGGACCTCATTGCCAACTTGCAGGAGCAACTTGCGGCGCTTAACGTCTCGGAATAGACACGCGACCGGAATACGCAGAAAAGAGACCGTGCACCGGAGCCGGTCTCTTTTGCTATTCTGGTGCGGAGGCACACGTAGCGAATGACAGTCATGCTGAGATTGAATGATCTCTATCAGCAACTATGGGGAGACAGCTATGGCCTTAGGAGTAGGCATCATTGGCGCAAGCCGCGTCAGCGGTGGTCACGCCCAGGCAATTGCGGCAGTGCCGGAGACACGGCTCGTTGCGATTGCCGAGCCGGACACACAGCGGCGCGGGCAGTTCATGCGCGACCATCCGTGCACCGCCTATGCCAGCCACACCGAGCTACTTGCGGACCCGCAGGTGGACATCGTCATGATCGGGCTGCCCCACTTTTTGCACACGGAGGTCGCGCTTGCCGCCTGCGCGGCAGGCAAACACATCTTTCTTGAAAAGCCCATGGCGATGACGGTGGCGGACTGCAACTCGATCATTGCCGCCGCGGAGCAAGTCGGTGTCAAACTGCTCGTGGGGCATACGGAACACTTCCTCCCGGCTGGCCTCGCCGCCAGGCGACTGATTCAAGATGGGAAGCTAGGCGAGGTCGTCTTTGCCACGGATACCTGGTACCGCACGTTTGATTTGGCCAGCCGCCCGCCGTGGTTCCTGAACCGCGCGGAAGGCGGTGGCGGCATGTGGTACATGAACGGCGTCCACATGCTCGACCGCCTCATGTGGCTCATCGGCAGCCCCATCACCGCCGTGCGCGCCTGGGTCAGCAATCCCATGGTCGGCCAGAACACCGACGACACCGGTCTGGCGTGGCTGGACTTCGCCAACGGCACCCACGCCACGCTGCACCACACCGGCTACCCCCAAGAGGGACCGGAGCGCAACGAAGTTGAAATCATCGGTACCCACGCCAGTGTGCGCGTTGCCACCCGTGACGATCGCCTCTGGCTCAGCGAGGGTACCAAATACGTCGAGCAGCCTCTTGCCGCCGATCAAGACTCTACCGGAGCCTTCGCGCTGGAATTGACCGGCTTGGTGCAGGCAATCGAAAACGATACCATCCCGCCGGTTGACGGACTTTGGGGACGCTACATCGTCGCCGTGGCCCTCGCTTGTGAGGAGTCCTCCCGCACCGGCGAAGTGGTGCCCATCCCGCCGTACCTCTACGCTGACCTCTTGTCCTGGTAGCGTCCCGGCGTCAGGGTGCGATAGAGCGACAGCCTTCCGTGGCAGCCGTCTCTTGGACGGTGCAGGATAAGTAATGCATCGCAACTCTATTGGCATCTGACTGTGTCCGTACCGGATGGTCGCGCACTGGCACTGCGCTACGCTGCACCGCGCCCTGCGCATCCCACCAGGGCGGAAATGTGCTGGGCAAACTCACTGGCGGAATGTGGGACTTGACAGTACTCTTCGGTTAGTTGTACTATTCTCTCTACTCTATACTTCTAGAGTTATTCTGTGTCTAGTATTATCATACTTTCAATATGTAGTGGACTGAGAGGGTGGTGCTCGCAATGTCTACGCCGACTACTATTGCACGTTTTGGATACTGGCCGTTATTGGCCCTTACTTTCTTCCTCACCATTCTTCTTGCCGCGGCGTGGCCCCTTGCGGGTCCGGCGTGGGCCGACGAGGGGTCGAAGCCGGCGCGGCCCGCCGGCTTGAGTGTCGACACCCAGCAGGGCTCCCTGG
>VXOZ01000226.1 GCA_009839775.1 Chloroflexota bacterium
GAGTCCGCTACCGAACAGGAACGGCTGGAACAGCAGTTCATCCGCGACGTGCGCACCCATGTGAAGGCCGTCGCCACACGCGATTACATAGACCCTGAGGCCAATACGGTTGAATGCGCCCTACTCTTCATTCCACTGGAGCAGGTCTACGGCTTCATCCTCCAGCGCGATAGCACGCTGCTGGAGAACAGTTTGGAAAGCCGCGTGGTCCTGTGCTCGCCCTTCAGCCTCTTTGGCGTGCTCAGCGTCATTCGCCAGGCGGCCGAATTCTTCTCCCTCCAGCAAACTGCGGGCGAGATGCTCACCCTCCTGGGCGCGTTCTCTAAAGAGTGGTCGCGCTACGCCGACGCGCTCGAAAAACTGGAAGCCGACTTCCAGCGCCTCAGCAACGACTTCGACACCCTCACCGGCACCCGCCGCCGGGCGCTGGATCGCCAACTGCTGAAGCTGGAGAACTTGCGCACCCAGGAAGATAGCGAGCAAGACGAAAAGAAGGCGGAGCAATAGGAGTGCGTCAGTGGAGTCCCTAGGATACTCGCCCTACTGAGCGGTAAATGTGCTCGGCAACTCAAGCAAAGTAGGTAACCGGCGATTTGGTCACCGTCCCCGCCATCGTTGCTCCGAAACCTTACCGTACTGCCAATGATTCATAATCGTCTCGACGCTTGCGGCATCAACTGAAGCAGTTGCGGTAGGGAAAAGAGCATCAAAACCTGCCGAAAACAACCCCGTTCTCCCCCATACATTTAGGCTGTTCAATCAACTCTCTGCTTGTGCATCTAACTCCTCAGCATCGTCCATGGATTGCACCTCGAGAATGGGCATCTCTATCGGTTAGTTCAGCCTCAATCGGTTGCTAATAATACTCCCTCATGAGCTCCTCTATCCTGTCTAGTTCGGCCTTGTCGAGGCCGTCTTGTACCCAAGAATACGAAACCAAGATTGGGATGAACTGTGGCGCTCTCAGAGTTGCCTCACTGAGGAAAGTCATAGCTTCCCATTCGGATCCTTCGATACCGTCTTGGATCCAGGGCAAGGAGTTGATGGCTGCTGCAATCTCAGGAGACCGATGTTTAATGGCTATGAATTCCACGACAGTGCGGTACCCGTCCTTGATGCCGTCACGCAGCAAGGGATCCGCCAACGCCTCTCGCAGGACCTCTCGCTTGTCCGGGTTGGGACTGTAGGTCATCATGTGAATCAGAGTATACAAAATGACAGCTTCCTCAAATGATGCAGATGCTCCAAGGAAAGGCATCTGCACAAATTGCAGAGCTGTTGCCGGGTCCATTCTACCGATGAGATAGGGCAGATGAAGTAGCGCCTGGCCTTCGCTATAGTTCACACCGTCCCGAAGCCAAGGCTTCCGCACCAGAGTTAACGCTACTTCCTGTGACCGTCGGGCGATTGACGCCAGCTGAAGTACCGCGTCTTCTTCCTCTGCTTCCGGGCCATCCAAATGGCTGTGTACATTTGATCGTGCCGGCCTGCCAACGCCGTCTCTGACCCACGGCAAGGCTTCGATTGCCGCCGCCGCCTCCGGGTGCTCTAGGCTCAATACCAGTAGCACGAATGTGGTTATGTGGCCGTCGGTGATACCTCCGAAGAGCCGGGGGTGGGACAGTACTTGCTTGAGGGCAGCGAGATCCGTCTCTGCCAGTCTCCTGGCGTACGACAAGACCGCTGAATCTCTTCCCTGATCCCAGGTCCTTATGAATGGCATATTGATGATCTGCAATGCGACTGATCCATCGATCTCGGCGAGGGCGATTAAGGAATTCAGGAACGGACAGTGATGATACCGGTCTTGAGGAAAGTAGTCGATTTTCCCAGTGCAGCGATCCGACCAAGCCCAAAATACCGGTCGTGACGCTAGGTGCAAACGGAGCAAGTCTCCTGCCACCCATGATTGTTCGTGGATTTTCGGCAGTCTCTCGACGACAACCGCAGCAGCGTGGTCGATCGATCTCAGATAAAACAGTGCAAGCGTAGTGCCTTGATTGTCGGCTATGCCGCGGCTCAGTCGCGGATTGGCCAGGAGCTGATACAGGCCGTCTGGGTCTGCATCGTAGATGCTGAGCAGAATCTCCCATGTGACGTATGCGAGACTGCTGGCGTCTTGCATGAACGGCATGCGTATCAGTTGTCTCGCTAACTCTGGGTCCCTATCGACCATTGCAGCGATGCCCTCAACAAGGAATTGAGAGAGTAGGCTAGTACTGGGGGGAAGATTCAGTTCGCTGGACTGCATCCAGGACGTCTTGATCAACTCCCAAAACAGTGGCGGGGACTGCGTGGCCCACTGACGTAGATGATCAGATGCAAGACGCTCCAGATCGTCCTCCAAGCCGTCCTGCACCCAGGGTAAGGCAGCTATCGCACGTTCCACTCTAAGCGATTCAGGAATGGGTGTCGGCGTGGCGATACCGCCGCCAGGGGCGTAGTCATGCTCCCACGCGAGCCGCTCGGTGTTGAGGCGCTGCACCAGGCCGTTGGGGCCGTTGATCCAGGTGCGGTAGCCGTCGGTAAAGGCAGTCCAGTTGTCGGCTTTGCGCCAGACCAGCAGGCCGCCGGTGGTGCGCTGCAGAGC
>VXOZ01000191.1 GCA_009839775.1 Chloroflexota bacterium
AGCACAAATGACCAAAGCCGACCTGAAAGCATTGGAATTGGCGACCAAAGCCGACTTGGAAACGCTAGCGCAAACAACCAAAGCCGACTTGGAAAGGTTAGCGCAAACGAATAAAGCTGATCTGGAAGCACTGGAGTTGCGCCTGCGGCATGACCTGATGCTGCGCTTGGGTGCAATGGTGTTTGCGGCCGCAGGCGCGCAGGTGGTAATCGTCGTCTTTCTGCTAACGCAATTCTTCTCCAATTAGCAGAGGAGAGCCACGCCTACAGAAAGAGGCAATCACGTGGGCTTACCTTTCGGCAGGTAGACGCAGGTTCTAGTCCTTCCATCAGATGCTGTAGCGCGGGGGCTTGTCCCCCGTTTTTTTGTGCGATCAGGTCAAACAAACCAGCCAGAGAGGGATACGTCTCCGCCGACGTACAAGAAGAGGCCCGGAGAGGCGAACACTCTCCGGGTCTCTTTCGATTCTCAACCAGTATCGTGTCACACGACACTGGCAGCCGTCAGTTTACAGGTTGGCGGCGTTCCATTCGTCCACGATCACCTGGCAGTCTTCCTCTGCCTTTTCCAGGGCCTGCGCGGCGGTGGTTGCTTCTTCGTTCCACCACGGGCTCATGGCTTCGCCGTAGGCGCCCCGCAACTCGCCGTACTGGGGATGCGGGAAGTACGGCTTGGCGTAGTCCGCCGCCCGGGCGAATGCGAGCAGGTTCGCGGGATCCGGACTGTCAGCCGTCGGCACGAAGACCTCCTCGGCGATCGAATTGATCGCCGGAATGATGTTGCCCTGGCCGCCGGTCCAACTCAGGTGCTCCGGGCCAACCAGGAAGGCGAGGAAATCGGCGGCGCCTTCCAGCTTCTGGGTGGTGGCCACCGTGAATATCTCCTCGATGCCGAAGAATGCGCCTTTGCCTTCTTCGCCACCGCCAACCGCCGTCGGCTGCTCGACGATGTCGAAGTTCACGCCGGCCTCGTGGCGGCGGATCGGCTCCAAGCCCCACGTGCCGTAGACGGCCATGGCGACTTTGCCGTTGGCAAACGAGTTGAAGAACTGCGCGTCCTCCTGGCGGTTGTAGTCCTCAGGCCGCGGGCCCACTTCATACTTGGCCCAGTTGTCTCGCCACCATTGGACCGACTCGAGCCCTAGCGGGCCGTTTACTGTCACCTCGGTGCCGGAGTCGTCCATGAAGCCCTGATACATGCCCGCGATCCAGTAGGCGACGTAGTGTACGGTCGCCACGCCCCAGATCTTCTCATCGGACGTGCTCAGGCTGGCGGACACTTTCTGCGCCGCGTCGAGGCGGTCTTCGAAGGTGTCGCTGTCCTGCGGATACGGCACGCCGGCTTTGTCGAAAAGGTCCTTGTTGTAGAACCACGCTGTGGTGTTGATGCCGATGGGCGCGGCAATCAACTTTCCCTGCCACGTCAGACCGTTGACCAGCGTCTGGTTGAGCTGGCTCATGTCGTAACCCATGCCCTTCAGGAGCACGTTGGCGTCGTACAAGATGCCGGCAAAGGGATGGATGCCCACGCCAAACCAGCCCAAGTCCGGCGCCGCGCCGCCCGCCACCGTGGCGAGGAGTCTGGATCTGGGATTGCCGCCAAAGGAGCCGGCAACGTCCATGGTGTTGACATGCACACCGGTTTCTTTGCCGTTGTAGGTCTCAATGATCCACTCCAGCCACCGGCTCTTGCCGGATGAATAGTGGGGCCACAGGAAAGTGATCTCTGTGGTCTCCATCATTGCGGGCTTTTCGGCCTCTGCGGCCATCTCGCCATCAGCCGGGGCTGCAGGGGCCATACCGGCTTGGGCGCAGGCTGCTAGCAGGGCGGATCCGCCGACCAAAGCGGCGCCGCCGCGCAGGAATTGGCTGCGTGAAAGTCGCTTCTCACTCAACATGCAAGACCTCCTCTAAGGGTCTCGGGTACACTTGCTTTCCGCTGTCCCGATTGAACAGACTACTCATTCCATAGCTTAACTACTATAGCATAGCCTGTATTGGCTAGTCAGTCGCGCTCTTTCGCCGGGAGTCAGCTTTCTCTAAAGTGGCAAGGTGATGTCCCCGCCTTGCTCCGCTGACATAAAGGTCGCCAAGCACACTTCCAACGCGCGGCGGCCGTCGTGGCCGTCGGGCATGGGCGTGGCGCCCGTGCGCGCAGATTCGTAGAACGCCGCAAGCTGGTTGGTCATGCCCACGCTGCTGGCTTCCGTCTCGATTTCCTCGCGCTTGCCATCGTGGGTGACCAGAAGCGGCCCGGAGTGCCGGTTGATGTGAATGGCGCCCTTAGTACCGGCCAGGCCGAAGTTTGACGCCCCCGCCGGGTAGATCTGGCTGCTGTGCAGCGAGCCGATTGCGCCGTTCTCATAGTTCAGCGTCGTGATGAAGGTGTCTTCGACGTCGGTATTGTCAAACGTGCCGAACGTGGCATTGCCGTGCACGGAAGCCACCGGCCCGCCCATCCAGAGGAGCAGGTCAAGCTCGTGCACCGACGACGACCACGTGCCGCCGACCAACTCCCGCTTCAGACGCCATTCACCTACGCCGAAGGGAGGGCGTCCGCTCAGGCGAGTAGACCATGCCAGCT
>VXOZ01000358.1 GCA_009839775.1 Chloroflexota bacterium
TATGTTGCAGGCATCGCACTGGGATTGATCTGGTTGCTGCATGAGTTGATCTTCTACGACGAAACAACGGGATTCATCAAGTCTGCGAGAGAACGGGGAGACCAACTGGGAGCACTCATCGCCGAAGCTCTTGGGTCGGACATGTTCATAGAGATTTCACTGAGAAACAGGAAGTCCTATATTGGCTACCCGCTTAGCATGAAAAACGGTCGCAACGCTGACATAGAGCTATCCCCGCTCCAGAGTGGATACCGCGATGAAGAAACGCAAGAGTTGATTATTGATACCGATTACACCGGTGTGATACTGGACAATAGTGACATCGATGCTAGTGACACACGGGTTATCATTTCTTCGTCTGAAGTGGTTTCTGCAAAGCCCTTCGATCCTCGACTGTATAGGAAGTTCCAAGAAGTCAACCCTGGAACTCCTCCGCTACCAGGGAGTTGACCGGGAGAGCTAGACCGATCTTGAAAATGCTCTTGCGGTTACATTCGCTAAGAAGCCTAGAATTCTAGCGGATGCTGTCGATCGAGCCAGAGTTGCGGATCGTCGAATCCAAAACACAATGAAGCGCCCATTAGCATCTCGCCATTGGGCGCATCCAATCCACAATCGGGTCTCTTGTCAGCGCGGCGGCGCTCACTCCTGCTTCGGCTTCTCCATGTCGTCCGCGTCGAGAGAGTTAATGAATTCGCGGAAGAGGCCCAGCCGCTCCTCGAGCTCCGGGTCGGGCTCGCTTATCTGATCGGATTCGCCGTCGCTCTCTTCCTCCTTGGCCGGCGTGAAGCTGGCCACTTCCAAGACGCTTTCCGCGACGAGGATTGGCGCATCCACGCGCACCGCCAGGGCGATGGCATCACTGGGCCGCGCGTCGATTTCCACGTGACGACCGTTGTGGTCGAGCACGATGCGCGCGTAGTACGTGCGGTCTGCCAGATCGTTGATGAGTATACTGACCACCGTGGCGCCGAGGGTCTCGATAACGGTGCTCAGGAGATCATGCGTCAATGGTCGCGAGAAGGTGTGCTTGTGGAGCTTGATGGCAATCGAATCAGCCTCGGCAATGCCGATGACGATGACGAGATAGCGCTCCTGGTCTTTTTCGCGCAGCACGACCATCCGGTTTGGATTGGCCGGATTCCTGCCAACGCTTTCTATCACCATCTCAATCATCGCAAAACCACCTGCGTAGCGCCTCAACACTATGCGGCCTCAGAACCAGGGACCTGCGCATTCTTCGCAGGCCGACCGTGCACATGCGCTCCGTACCTTCAGTTTACTCTTCCGGCTGGTCTAGCTCAAATGCCTGGTGCAGGGCTTGGGCCGCCCGTTGGGCATCATCTTCGTGCACCAGGCACGTAATCCTGATCTCACTGGTCGTGATGCTCTCGATGTTGATGCTCGGCTCGGCAAGCGCGCCGAACATGCGCGCCGCCACGCCCGGCGTGCTCTGGATGCCGGTGCCTACTATGGAGACCTTCGCCAGGTTCGCAAAGTGCAGCACGTCGGACGCGCCCAAAGACTGAGAGGCGCCCTCCACGAGTTCCAGCGTCTTGGTAAGATCGTCACGCGAAACGGTGAACGAAATATCGGTAATGCCGTCGTGGCTGATGTTCTGCACGATTACGTCAATGTTGATGCTATCGTCGGCAAGCGGTTGAAAGAGCCCGTGGGCAATGCCGGGACGGTCCGGGATGCCGAGCACAGAGATCTTGGCGACGTCCGTATCAACTGCGATGCCGCGAATGCGTTGGGCGTCTTTCTCCATATCTTCACCTCGCGTGATCACTGTACCAGAATCATCATTAAAGGAAGAACGCACCACGATGGGCATGTCGAAGAGTTCGGCCAACTCCACCGCCCTGGCGTGCATCACCCGCGCGCCGAGCTTGGCTAATTCCAGCATCTCCTCGTGGGCAATCCGGCTGAGCTTGCGCGCGGCAGGTATAATGCGCGGGTCCGCCGTGTAGATGCCGTCTACGTCGGTGTATATCTCGCAAGAGGCCGCCTTTACCGCAATTGCGATGGCGACTGCCGTTGTGTCCGAACCGCCCCGTCCCAGTGTGGTCACGTCCAGGTCGTGCGTCACACCTTGGAACCCGGCAACGATGACGATGCGACCGTCCGCGAGTTCTTGCTCCATGCGCGACGGGTCGATGTCAACGATGCGCGCGCGGGAGTAGAAGGAGTCGGTGCGAATGCCCGCCTGCTGGCCGGTAAGCGCCACCGCGTCATGGCCCATGTCGCGCAGGCACATCGAGAGCAACGTGGAGGCAACGATCTCGCCGGTAGAGAGAAGCAGGTCCAGGTCGCGGCCCCCCGGCGAGCACGACACCTGATGCGCGAGGGCTATGAGGTCATCGGTCGTATCGCCCATGGCAGAAACCACGACAATCACGTCATTGCCGGCAGCACGAGTCGCAACCAGGCGCGCCGCGACGGCTTTGATGCGTTCCGCCGTCGCTACCGAACTGCCGCCGTATTTTTGCACCACTCGCGCCATGCGCGCGTCTTCTCCTCAAATGCTAGAACGCTCTCCGACATTGTTCCACGGCTTTTGTGCGTG
>VXOZ01000022.1 GCA_009839775.1 Chloroflexota bacterium
TTCCCGCGCAGATCCCGGCAGAACTCACGCAGGAGTTGCAGGCAATGGCCGTCCGCGCTTTTCAGGCGCTGGAATGCTGCGGCATGGCGCGCGTGGACTTTCTCTTGGATGGTGAAACTGATGAGGCGTACGTGAGTGAGATCAACACCATACCCGGGTTTACGTCCATAAGCATGTATCCGAAGCTGTGGGAAGCTTCCGGGCTGGCATATCCGGCCTTGTTAGACGAACTGATCAGACTAGCGCAGGAACGCTACCGAGAAGTCAGCGAGCAGGATACTGCGCGCTAATGCACACTCGCAAGAGTGCACGCTCGCGCTACTGCGCAATAATGGGAAACAGGATAAAGAGAGGGCAACCGCGATGGTTAATGGGGACATCAAGATTTTCTCGGGTCTGGCCAACAATCCCTTGGCGGCCGAGATTGCTGATCTCCTAGGGACGGGCCTCGGTGACGTAAGCATCGAAGACGCCCCGGATTCTGAGACCCTCGTCATGGTAAACGAGAGCGTACGGGGCTGCGACGTATACGTCGTTCAGCCCACCTCGGCGCCGGTGAACGACAACTTGATGCAACTCCTGCTTATCGTTGACGCGCTGCGCCGGGCCTCCGCCAAGCGTATTACCGCGGTCATACCCTACTTTGGGTACTCCCGTCAAGAACGCATGGCCCACGGACGCGAGCCGATTAGCGCGAAGGTCGTTGCCGATATGCTCCAGGCCGTGGGCGTCAACCGCATCATACTCACCGACATTCATGCGCCGGCCATGCAGGGCTTCTTCAACATCCCCATGGAGACCCTTTCGGCAGTGCCTCTGATCATCGATTACCTGAAGCAGCAAGACCTATCGGATTCTGTAATTGTCGCGCCGGACGTCGGTCGCGCCAAACTTGCCGAGCAGTACGCGGAGCGCTTGGGTGTGCCACTTGCGCTGATCCACAAGGCGCGCGAATCCGCTACCACAGCGCGCATCGTCGGCATGATCGGCGACCTTGAGGGAAAGTCACCTATCATCATCGATGACATCATCACCACCGGCGGCACCATCGTCGAGACGGCCCACGCCGTCATAAATGCCGGTGCCAGACCTCGTCTGCGCTTAGCGGCAGTGCACGGTCTCCTGGCCGGTTCCGCCCCGGATCGATTGAATCTGGACTTCATCCAAGAGGTACTTCTCACTGACACTGTGCATATTCCTGCGGAGAAACACACGCCCAACATGACCATCCTCTCCGTGGCGCAGCTCTTCGCCGAGGCGATTCACCGGGTGCACAACGAGACTTCAGTCAGCGGCCTCTACCTGCTCACGTAAGAACATCGAGGGATGCTTTCGAGCTCGCCCTCGCAGCCGGTACTCGTCCGGCACTTACAAAACACGGTCAATTGTTGGCACGGTTACAAAATCCGGTCTTTAGATTCGGTATACTAGTGACAGCAATGGGGAACTGTGGTGAGTGGTAGGGGTTTAACCCATGTTTGTTGATGTTGGCATTGCATTTGCCGCTGGTGTTCTGTCCTTTCTATCGCCTTGCTTCCTTCCCTTGATCCCCGCGTACCTCGTCTATCTCGGCGGCCGCCACGTAAACGCGGTGCGCAACGAGACCTCCGCTCGGCGCGCGGTCTTCATCAACGCGATCGCCTTCGTTCTCGGCTTCGGTGTGATCTTCGTTGCCCTGGGCGTTGCCATTACCTTTGTGGGCCTCGCCTTTCAGCAAGGCCTGCCCACGATGCGGCTCGTCGGCGGCGCGTTGCTCGTCATCTTCGGACTGAGCTTTCTCGGCTTGCTCCGCATTCCATGGCTGCAGCAGATTTTGCAGCGGGAAGTCTCGCTCCGCAACACGCCATTGGGCCGCATCGACACTGAAAAGACCGGTCCTGTCACCTCCTTTCTCATCGGTCTCGTGTTTGGCACGGGCTGGACTCCATGTGTGGGGCCGATTCTCGGCGCCATACTGCTACAGGCTTCCGGCTCTGACACTGTAGTGCGCGGGGGAATCCTGCTGGCAATCTACGCGTTGGGGATGGGCATTCCGTTTCTCGCGATGGCCGCCGCTGTCGAACGTGCCGCTTCCCTTCTGAACTGGCTCAAGGCCCACATGCTGGTGGTGGAACGCACGAGCGGCGTCTTCTTGATCTTGATGGGTGTTGCCGTAGCCACGAACTTTCTCGCGATGATATCCGGCCTGCTTGGCTTCTTCTCCTTGGAGATCTTGGCATTCGAGTGACAGGAGCCAAAGTAGCAAAGGAAGAGCCGCCTTTATATTTCGAGAGCAATTGTCCGCTAAACTGACGTGCAAGGATTCCATCCGCATAGTCCGGTCTGAAGGAAGCAGAGGGGACCCAATATCAGTCAAGGCTTGGCGTTGGCAGATTTTGAGCTATGCGCAACCAAAAGCTGTGAGATAGTGCGAAGCAAGAGTAAGGAGGAGCGCACGATGCGACGTCGATCTGTTTGTACGCTGCTGCTAAGCGGCGCTTCCATGGCCGCGCTCGCGGCCTGCGGTGGTGGCTCGACGCTGATCGATACGAAGGAGGAGCCCGCGCCCGCGAAAGAAGAGGCCAAGGC
>VXOZ01000267.1 GCA_009839775.1 Chloroflexota bacterium
CCCCAGCCCCAGAGCCTCGCCCCCCGCACGCCCCCCCGCCCCGACCTGAGAAAGCTGGACGCCCGCACGCACCACGCTTGGCTACTTTGTGTGGGCGGTTGCCGCGCGCAGGGCGTGCACGAGGTCCTTTAGGGCATCGTAGCGTCGCGCGGCAGGGGTATCGTCAAGAACGTTGATCAACGCGCTCGCGCTGACCACACCCTCAGCCATCTGCGCAATCGTGGCGACGTGTTCGGGTCGTGATACGCCAAAGCCTACTGCCAAGGGCAAGTCGGTGTGTTCCCGCACGCGGCCTAGGAATTCCGGCAACGTGGCGGAGAGTTGCTCCCGCGCGCCGGTGACACCGGTGAGAGAGACACAGTAAACGAAGCCGCTCCCCGCTTGGACGTTCGCCTGGATGCGCGATTCGGTGCTCGTGGGCGCCAGGAGCGGTATTAGGTCGAGGTCGTGAGCCCTAGCAAGGCGGCCGAATTCCTGTCCTTCCTCCGGCGGGAGGTCTGGCACGATGAAGCCGTCGAGGCCTATTTCGGCTGCTTCTTTCACGACCCGTTCCAGCCCGTAGTGCAGGAAGGGGTTGTAATAGCCCATGAAGACGAGCGGTGTCTCAACACCCTCGGACCGTAGGTCGCGCACCAGGTTGAAAGCCATGTTGAGCGTGGTGCCTTGTTCCAGCGCAATTTGAGAGGCGTGCTGGATCGTCGCGCCGTCGGCGAGCGGATCGGAAAAGGGAATGCCGAGCTCCACGACGTCTGAACCGCCGGCCAGCAGCGCGCGCACAACGTCGGCCGTGTCCGCCGGTGTGGGATACCCAACGGTAGCAAACGTGATGAGCGCGGCGCGGTTCTCGGCTCTGGCTTGGGCAAAGGCTGCCGTAAGTCGGCGTCCTTGACGAGGTCGGCGTCCTTGACGAAGTCGGCTCACAGCTCCACCCCCAATCCCTCGGCGACGATGGTCATGTCTTTGTCACCCCGGCCGGAGAGGTTGATCAGCACAATCTGATCCTGCGGGAGTTCGCTCGCCAATTGCGCGGCATGATACATGGCGTGGGCGGGCTCCAAGGCGGGAATGATGCCTTCGGCCCGGCAGAGGTGCTGGAAGCCCTCCAGCGCCTGCTCGTCCGTCACACCGACGTACTCAGCTCGTCCCAAGTCCTTCAAGTAGCTGTGCTCGGGGCCGACGCCGGGGTAGTCTAGTCCGGCGGAGATGCTATGCGGCTCGTAGATTTGGCCCTCGTCGTCTTGCAGCAAGTAGCTCTTCGCGCCGTGGAGGGTGCCGGGCGTGCCGGCCACCAGCGTGGCGGCGTGCTCGCCGCTCTCGATGCCGTGCCCGGCAGCTTCCACTCCCACGAGGCGCACTTCCGTATCGTCCACGAATGGGTGAAAGATGCCTATAGCGTTGCTGCCGCCACCGACACAGGCCACCACAACATCAGGCAAGCGCCCAAACTGCGCCAAGCACTGCTCGCGCGCTTCTCTGCCGATGATGCTCTGTAAATCGCGCACGATGGTGGGATACGGGTGCGGCCCCACCACGGAGCCGATGATGTAGTGGGTGGTCTCAACGTTGGTGACCCAGTCGCGAATGGTCTCGTTGATAGCGTCCTTGAGCGTGCGACTCCCAGACATGACCGGCACGACGGTTGCACCCAGCAATTTCATGCGGAAGACGTTGAGTGTCTGGCGGTGCACGTCAACCTCGCCCATGTAGACGATGCATTCGAGGCCGAGCATGGCGCACGCTGCCGCTGTGGCGACGCCATGCTGTCCGGCGCCGGTCTCGGCGATGATGCGGGTGCGTCCAATGCGCTTCGCAAGCAATGCCTGACCGAGGGCGTTGTTGATCTTGTGAGCGCCCGTGTGCGCCAGGTCTTCGCGCTTGAGATACATCTGCGCGCCGCCGATTTCCGCGCTGAGGCGGGCCGTGTGGTAAATGGGCGTGGGGCGTCCTACGTAGCGATCCAACAGGACGTCAAGTTCGTCTTGAAACGCGGTGTCATCGGCAAGGCCGGCGTAGGCCTCTTCCAATTCCTCCAACGCGGGGATAACCGTTTCAGGCACGTATCGCCCGCCGTAGTCACCGAATTTTCCACGTACGGTGAGGGAAGGTGTTGTTGCCATTCAAGTGCTCCTATTGCAGTGTGCCGTCCAGCGTACGAGGCGCAGCGCGGCACAAAATCTTGATAAACATATGTGAAATCCGCATCTAGCCGGTTACGGACGGTGCCGCCAGGAGATTTGCATAGTCAATGTACATGGCCGCGCGGACGTGGTCCATGGTCTCGCCGCCCACGGCGCGCGTTTGCTCAATGCCGCTGCGTAAGACTTCCTGCACAATGTCGGGGTCGTTAGCAAACGCTTCACGACGTTCTCTGATTGGGTCGAGCATCGCATTGAGCGCGGTGAAGAGTCGTCGCTTTACCTCCACGTCGCCGACGCGGCCCTTACGGTACCGATCCTTCAATTCGTCAACCTCGGCGACGTCCGGATTGAAGGCATCGTGGTACATGAAGACTGGATTGCCTTCCACGTGACCGGGATCGGTGGCGCGCAGCCGCGTGGGATCGG
>VXOZ01000142.1 GCA_009839775.1 Chloroflexota bacterium
CGCGGCCGCTCGCCGCAGGAGATCGCGCGCCACATTGCGCTCTTGCCGCAGAGTACGACCCTCAACTTTGCCTTTACCTGCTTGGAAGTCGTCCTCATGGGGCGCAATCCCCATTTGGGCCGTTTTCAGGCGGAGGGCGCGCGGGACCATGCCATTGCCGAGCAGAGTATGACGGCCACGGGCAGCGCGGAGTTCGTCACGCGCCTCATCACCGAGGTCTCCGCCGGCGAGCGCCAGCGCGTGCTGTTGGCGCGGGCACTTACCCAGCAGCCGCGCCTGCTCTTACTCGACGAACCCACCGCGGGCCTCGACGTGCAGCACCAACTCCAGGTGTTCACGCTGATCGGTGGCTTGGTGCGCCAGGGTCTCACGGCGATTGCCGTGGTGCACGACCTCAACCTGGCTGCCCGCTACTGCGACCGCCTGGTGTTGTTAGACCGCGGCAAGGTGCATGCGCGTGGGAGTGTGCGCGACGTACTCACCCCAGAGAATCTTGCCAGCGTGTTCAAGGTTGAGGCTACGGTTGAGCGCGACCCGGCCCTCGGCGTGCCCAGAGTGACCGTGCTCGCCGCACTGGACGGAGCACGGGATTCCGCCGGGGCTGCGACCGGTAACGGTTGACGCCTGTGGCAGCGCCCGCAGCCGAAGCTGCAATGATCCCGCAATGAGTCCGGGAGGTGATGGTTGCAGCAACCGTTGCCGCCTGATAAGGTTGTAATGGATAGCACTTGGAGACTTCAGTTACCCTATCGGATAGCAACGGATGCCACCTGACCGCCAAGAGTCCCGGCAGAACCAGTCGGCGGCAAATCTTGAAGACTTCGTGATGAGACTGGAGACTGCGGTATACCGGGGGATAGCGGCGGAGATGGAGCCCTTCGGCCTCAGCCACGTGGAGTTCTTCTTGCTGAGAGCCTGTTTGGAGAAAAGGGAGCGCAACGCGGCAGAGTTGGCGCAACTCCTGCCGGTGGATGCGTCCCGTATTAGCCGTACCGTGAATACACTGGTCGATGGCGGATTGCTCCGCCGGCGCCGATTGCGCAGCGACCGGCGCATCGTGATGCTGTCGTTGACCGAAGAGGGCATCGACCTGACGACCCGTCTGCACGAGCGTATGCAGCAGCGCTATGCCAAGCTCGTAGATGGTGTGAGCGAGAGCGACCTGCGCGTCTTGGAGTCCGCTACCGCCAGGATACTGGCCAATCACCTGTCCCTGCCGGAAACGCCACGGGGGTAGCTGACGCCTCACCCCAAGGACCTCGACAGGGGTCTCGGAAGACGTCCCGCTGAGCACTTTCCCCTCACCTTGGCCCTCTGCCCAGGGAGAGGGGTTTTTCTCGCTTGAAGGACCGGGCTGTGTGACGGTTTCCCCAGGGAGCGGCGCGTCGATTCTCGTGGAAAGAGCTACGGCTTACCGGCGATGGCCTCGCCAAACGCGACGCCGCACACCGCCCCGGGATGGTCCTTCCACTTGTCGTAGGCGTCGCTGATCTGGTCGCAGAGCTCGCGGGTGGAGGCCCCGTATTTTATGGCCGCTTCCGTGATCTCGGGCGACAAGAACCACTGTTGGGCCAAGGCATGGATGAAAGCTACGTTCTTGGGCCAACTGTAGATGTCGAAAGAAGCGGACACCTGGATGCTCCCAAATCCGGCCTTGTGGATATGAGTCTTCAAGTCCTTGCCCATCTGCGGGTGGCCGTCATCAGCCTCAAGCAGGTCCTCGAACATATTCCACGCATTGCGGATAACGCCGAAGTCGGGATGCGTGAAGCTCGACTCGCATATCATCTCGCGGCAGGCGAGGATACCGCCCGGCTTCAAGACACGCTTTACTTCGGTGAGGACCGCCTGCGTATCCGGCACGTGCATGAGGACGTTGTGGCAGTGCGCCACGTCAAAGTAGCCGTCCTCGAAGGGGAGATCCGTTATGTCGCCAACGTGAAATTGCGCGTTTTCTTGCCCATAGGCCGCACAGACTGAGCGTGCCAACTCAATCTGCGACTCCTCCATGTCTACGCCGTGCAGTTCACCGGGGTCTACGGCCTTAGCGAGTCCTACCGTTATGGTGCCCGGGCCGCAGCCAAAGTCGAGAAGGCGGAGCCCGGGCCTGAGGTATGGGAGGAGGTGTGCGGCGCTGGCCTCCGCAGTATAGCGCCGGAGCGACTCCATAAACTCGTCGCTGAAGCCCATCGTATAGTCAGGTGTCGCGGAAAATGGCTCGTCCATACTTCATTCCATGCAGCTTGAATAATCCCTTCACGCTAACTTTCTATTCTAGGAAACCCTGTGACTAGCGTCAACATGGCGGACAGTCGGAAATAGTAGAAAGAGACTTGATTCCAGCGTTGGCCGAGTATTCATGTCATTTCGGGCGCAGCGTCGAACCAAGGTTCGTGGAATCTAGAGTTCGCCCAATGAGGATATCAAGCCCGAATCGACTAATTCAGGCAAGGAGCGTTCCCGTGGTAGCCTCCTACCGTAGCGTCGCCCGGCCTACGCGCACGATTGGTGCGCAGCGTAGCGTCTGAACACTCCAAGCTGAAAATGTGGTCAGCGGTGCA
>VXOZ01000268.1 GCA_009839775.1 Chloroflexota bacterium
CAACGTTACTCATCTTTGGGGTGCCGGCCATTGACGTGGCCTGGTCGATCATCCGTCGCACTTTGCAGGGCGGCAGGTTCTACCAACGTGACACCGGCCACCTTCACCATCGTCTCTCGGAACTTGGGCTCCCCCCGCTGGCCATAGCGATTGTCTATTGGTCGTTTTCCGCGCTCTTTGGCGCCATTGCGCTGCTGCTGCCGACACCGCTGCAGAAGATCTACGCACTGGGCATACTCGGTATCATGGTTGCTGCCTTGCTCATCGTACTTGCACGCAGTGGCAAGGGAAAACTGCCATCTGAACTTCGCTGATGAGGAAAGCGTATGCGTTATCGCGCGCTCGTCACTGACTACGTTTGGCCGACCTTGGAAAGAGAACAGGCCGTCCTCAAGCCGGTCGGCGTAGAGCTGGTCCCCGCGCCGAGTGGCGATGAGGAGACGCTCGCCCGCCTGGCTGCTGATGTTGACGGCATCATGACGTGCTTCGCCAGCGTGACGCCTGCGGTGGTGCGCGCCTCTGCGCAACTCAAAGTCATTGCCCGCTACGGCATCGGCGTGGACAACATCGCCGTGGATGTGGCTACCGGCCGCGACGTTGTGGTGACGAACGTGCCGGACTACTGTGTTGAGGAAGTAGCCGAGCACGCGCTGGCTCTCCTCTTTGCCTGCGCGCGGCGCCTCGCGCTCTACGATCGCGCCGTGCGGGACGAGCACTGGAACAGCAAAGTCGGCATGCCGCTATTCCGCATAAGCGGTAAGACCTTAGGGATTGTGGGCTTTGGGCAGATCGGACGGCGGGTGGCGGCAAAAGCGCAAGCCCTGGGGCTGCGCGTTCTCGCTTACAGCCCTCACTTGACACCCAAAGAGGCCCAACAAGCAGGCTGCCGCGCGGTGAGCCTGACCGAACTCCTGGAAGAGTCCGATTTCGTCAGCCTGCATCTTCCGCTTACACCGCAATCGGCCCAAATGTTCGACCGAGAACGCTTCAGTCAGATGAAACCCGGCGCCATCTTCATAAACACGTCGCGCGGCGGCTTGGTGGAGAGCGCAGCACTGGCCGAGGCGCTTGAATCCGGCCATCTGGCTGCGGCAGGCGTCGACGTTCTCCCGCAGGAGCCTCCTGACCCTGACGAACCACTCCTGCGGCAGGACAACCTCGTGGTTACGCCCCATATCGCGTTCTACAGCGAGGAGTCGCTGGCTGAACTGCAAACGCGCACCGCCCACTCGGTCGCTCGCGTCCTGCAAGGACGAATGCCGGAGAGCGTGGTCAATCCTGAGGTCTTGGAACGAATTCATCTGCAAGAAGATTGATAAGTTTCACCTACAAAAAATCTGAGGAAGTGCTATGTATGACTTATCCGGACAAGTGGCGGTAGTAACCGGTGGCGCAGCCGGCATCGGCGGCGCTACCGCCCGGCGGCTGGCAGCGGACGGTGCGAAGGTCCTCATCGCAGACATCGATGAGGTTGCCGCCCAGGAAAACGCTGCGCGTATCACTGAGGCTGGCGGCGAAGCTGAGGTGATGGTAGCGGACATGGGCACGTCCGCTGACATTGTCGCGATGATTGAGGGCGCGGTAGAGCGTTGGGGGCGGCTGGACATTCTCGTAAACAACGCCTATTCGCCGACCGCGGCTCACGATACTGACATTCCGGACACTACGGAAGAGGCCTGGGATTCCGGTCTGGCTGTAATGGCAAAGGCACTCTTCCTTGCTACAAAGTATGCCATTCCGCACATGGAGCGGAACGGCGGCGGCAACATCGTGAACATATCTTCCGTGCATGGTCTGCTCCAGTCGCCAGGTTTCCTTGTCTACGAAGCCAGCAAGAGCGCCGTCATCGGTATGACTCGCCAGATGGCTGCCGAACTCGGCCCGCGCGGCATTCGCGTGAACGCCATCTGCCCGGGCCACATCGTGACCGAAAATATTCAAAAGCATATGTGGCAGGAGAACCCCAGCGGCTACGCATTCTTCGAAGAGCAGTACCCGCTCCGGCGTTGCGGCAAGCCGGACGAGATCGCCAGCGCCATTGCGTTTCTCTGCTCAAGCGAGGCGAGTTTCATCACCGGCCACGCCTTGGTAGTGGACGGCGGCCTGAGCCTTCAATTGCAAGAGAACCTCGGCGTGCGCCTGGCCCACTACATACAAGAAAATCCTGAAACCGATCTGCCGTATTAATCGCACCCGCGTTGAGTAAAGTTGGAGATTAGGGCGTGCAGTGGACATCTTGAATACCTGGGGCGCCATAGTGCTTTGGGGAAGGGCACCGAGAGCATGAATTCACCACCACGGATCGGTATGCTTGGCATCGGTCAGCGCGGCTTGCAGCACCTGGCGGCGCTCTGGCGTCTGCAAGAAGCGGGGTTGGTCCGCATCGCTGCGCTCGGAGACATGCACGGACCAAACCTAGCAGAAGAGAAGATACGCCGCTTTATCCCGGACTATCGACAAGAGAAGATCCGCCGCTACACCGATTTCGAATCGCTCATTGCCGATGATGAACTCGACGCGCTCTACGTTTGCATTCCGCCTAACCGACACGATGGCGAGGT
>VXOZ01000111.1:0-846 GCA_009839775.1 Chloroflexota bacterium
CTGTTAGTGTAAGTAGGTTCGTCTCAATAGTGCTAAGAAAGTCCCGGACTTCCTCTGCTCTTTCCTGTTCCAGGAGTAGCTCTAGCCATACATTTGTATCAACAAGGAACACTAGTCTCCCCACCATTCAAGTGCTTTACGCTGAAGATCAAGCGAGGTGTACTGGTCGCGATACTCGCGCAAACCTCCGGCCCAGGTGAGACGGAGCTTGCCCTTACGTCGCGGCTTGGCTTTCGTTTCCAGCAGAAAGCGCGCAAAATCGTAGACCTCCTGCTGCAACTCCGGCGGCAACTCCTGCACCAACTCTTCAAGGCGTTTCATTGTGCTTCCTCTCACGGTAACGAGGCACCTCTTGCTTGGCGGATGAATGCGGCAATCTTGTCCGGGTCTTTCTTGCCATTGGTCTCCACGCCGCTGCTTACATCGACTCCCCAGGGGCGCACCTGGGCAACGGCAGAATGCACATTGTCCGGGGAAAGTCCGCCTGCAAGGAAAATCCGGCGGTCGCGGGGCGCCCCACCAGCTAAGCTCCAATCCCAGGACTGCCCTGTGCCGCCGGGTCCGTTGTCGGTGCCCTCGAGCACAAATGCGGTGGCGTCCCTGTATGGGGTCGTACGATCATAATCCTCGGCGGAATGCAGGTTGATGACTTTCCAATGCAACATACCCAACGCCGCGCAATAGTCGGGAGACTCTGAGCCGCACAACTGAGCGTATTGCAGCCCACTTACGGCAGCGACATGTCGCACGGTAGCTGGGTCTTCGTTGACAAAGAGACCCACTGCGGGCGGGCACATAGAGCCAAGTTGACGGATGATTTCGCTCGTATCTTCGATGGTCATGCAC
>VXOZ01000111.1:856-2555 GCA_009839775.1 Chloroflexota bacterium
CTGCTTCCGCGTCGTCCGGTGCCATGATGCCGCAGATCTTCACCTTGGGCGCATTGGTAACTTGCTCGGTGATCGTTATGTAAGAGCTATAGGGAGATTTCATTCGATAACCTCATTCTGGATTCCGGCTTGCGCCGGAATGACGGAGGGTGAATCGCTGGAAGCGGAATCAACCGTCGGCAATTCTGCGGCAGCAACAAGTGACGCAACTTTGGCTGCCGTGTCCGGTGCAGTCACCAATGCTTCGCCAATCAACATAGCGTCTACGTTCCAGGCGTGGAGCTTTGCCACATCGGCGGTTGTATGGATGCCGCTCTCGCTGACTACCAAGTGCTCGGTTGGGATGATCTCGCGGAGTGCGGCAGTCGTTTCCAATGTGGTTTCGAAGGTATGTAGGTTGCGGTTGTTGATGCCAATGATCTCAGCGTCTATCTCCAAGGCTAGAGCGGTTTCCTCCGCCGTATGCACTTCCACGATGGCGGCCATGTCCCATTCCTGAGCGCAGCGGAGCAACGCCCGCAGGCGTGGCTGCGGCAGGGCGGCAACGATGAGGAGCACCGCGTCGGCGCCCGCGGCACGGGCTTCGACGATGTGGTATTCGTCGGTGGTGAAGTCCTTGCGCAGGGCTGGAATGGGCACAGCGGCATGCGCGGCCTGGAGATCGTCAAGCGAGCCCTGGAAGAAGCGCTCGTCCGTAAGTACGGAAAGTGCGCTGGCGCCGTTATCGGCATAGGTTTGCGCCAGCGCCGCCGGATCAAGATCAGGTGCGAACACACCCTTGGAAGGGGAGGCGCGCTTTATTTCGGCGATTAGGCGAATGCCGTCCTGGCGCAGCGCCGCCGCGAAATCACGCGGCGGGTCCATTGCTTCTGCTCTCTGCTCCAGAGCGTGCAGCGGCACAGCGGCTTGACGCTCCGCCAACTCACGTCCTTTATGCTGCAGGATGGTATCGAGAATCATGTGTGTGGTTTCAAGTACCCTTCAACTCAGACTTTTCTGGTTGCTTCGCCCTCACCCTAACCCTCTCCCTCAGGGAGAGGGGATGAGCGCAGGGCCTTGTTTACTGGTAAATCCATTCGGATACGGTATCAGGCAAGACTCTGACTCAGGCTTGCAAATGCTTCCAGTTTAGCGGCGGCCTGTCCGTTGTCGATAGCGGCGGCGGCTTGCGCCGCGCCTTCTTTCCAATCGCGCGCTCTACCGCTGACCACGAGGCCGGCGGCGGCATTCATGACTACCACGTCGCGCCGAGGGCCCGGCTTGCCGCCCAGCACGTCGCGCACGAATTGCGCATTCTCCTCCACCGAGCCGCCGGCAATTTCGCTCACCTGCGCTGTATCGAAGCCGAAGTCCGCTGGTTCCAGATGGTAGCTCTTCACGCCGTTGCCGTCCCACTCGGTTACCGAGGTGGGACCGCTGATGGAGATTTCGTCAACGCCGTCGGCGTCGCCGTGAACGACGAGCGCCCGCCGCACACCGAGCGCGCTTAGGGCGTGAGCAATGTCGTCCGCCAGATTTGGGTCAGCGACGCCGAATACGCGATAGGCTGCCCCAGCGGGATTGGTCAGCGGGCCGAGAATGTTGAAGATCGTGCGAATGCCGATCTCGCGGCGCAGCGGGGCGGCGAACTTCATCGCCGGATGGTAGGCCTGCGCGAACATGAACCCAATGCCGACTTGCTCGATGCACTGCGCTACCG
>VXOZ01000237.1 GCA_009839775.1 Chloroflexota bacterium
CTGGGCAGGTAGGCAAGCTGGCGGCGACCACGCAGGCAGGACAGCGGGGACTTTACGGGCAGCGGGGCAGGTCCCTAAGCTAAGCCGTAGCACCCAACAGCGCCTTGCTGAGATAGCAACGGGGGTGCTATCATGAAGCCACACTGGTGTTAGTCCGCCAGGAGTTGGACAAGGTAACGCATGCAAGCAGCCTTCCGTGGAAGTACTCCTGCGGGCGGCTTTTTCGTTTAAGGTATCTCTCTCGCATGGGCGACCGGCGAACACTTCTGCGGTGGGGGGTTCAGTTCGGGCTTACGGGCCTCGCCGCCGCTTGCAGTCCGATTGAGACCGTGCAGTCCCTCGTGGAGACGGATGACCGCGAGCAGGTCTCCGTGCTGGCCGACGCGAGCCTTGCACCGACCGTTCCCGCGCTCAAAGCAGACTTTGAGCAAGCCAATCCGCATGTGGCGCTCTCCTTCTCGCTGCAATCCTCCGGCTCCATAATGAAATCGATCCTCCGCGGCAAGGACTTCGACGCTATTCTCCTTGGTGGAGACACGTTTGGCGTGCCGATCGTCGAGGCGGGCCGCATCAAGATCGGCACCATGCGTCCCATCGCGTCGAATTGGCTCGTCATTGCTACCCCCTTGGATTCGCCGCTGGAAATCAAGACCGTACGAGACCTCTTCTACGAGGATGCCAAGCGCATCGGCATCGCTGACTGGGAAGAGTCGGCACTCGGCATCTACTCACAACAGGCATTGGACAACCTTGGCTTGTGGGAATCTCTGCGGTCACGCTTGGCAAGGAGCAAAGACGAGCGGGAATTATTGGAACGACTGCTTGGAGGGAGGGTAGACGCCGCCCTTCTCTATTCATCTTCAGTCAGTGCGGCAGAAGAAAACGTGCGGGTTCAAGCCCCTGTTCCCGAGCAGTCGCACCGGCCCATCATCTACTACGTCGGCATCGCGCGGGAGACGAAGTACCCCATCACGCTCTCACAGTTTTCCAGATACCTCATCAGCCCATGGGGGCAGCGCCACTTTGAAGCCGCTGGCTACCGTATGCTCAACTTACGCTAGCTGGAGGGGAAGCAAAGTGCCATGACCTTTAACGCCCGCTTGCGCCAGACCTGTGCCGAAAGGAACAGCGCGCTTTGCATTGGGCTGGACGTCGACCTTCATCGCTTGCCAACTGGCATTCCGGCTACGCGAGAAGGTGTGGTGCGTTTCTGCCGTGAAATTGTTGAAGCAACCCGCCAGTTCGCCGCCGCTTACAAGCCCAACTTCGCCTTTTTCGAGAGCATGGGCACATGGGGGCTGGAAGCGCTAGAGGGAATTCGCGGACACATTCCGCCCGACGTAATCGCGGTCGCCGACGCCAAGCGCGGCGACATCGACTCGACGAACGTGCACTACGCCGCGGCTATATTCGACGTACTGGGTTTTGATGCGGTTACCGCGCACCCTTATCTCGGCGCCGAAGCCTTGGAGCCCTTCCTCAGTCGCCCAGACCGCGGCGTCTTCGTGCTCTGCCGCACATCAAACCCCGGCGCGCGGGACTTCCAAGACCTGCGCAATGAGACCGGCGAGCGACTCTATGTCACGGTGGCCAAAGCCGTACAGTCGTGGAACGTAAACGACAATTGCGGCTTGGTGACTGGGGCAACATATCCTGAAGAACTGGCAGAGGTGCGACAGGTAGCACCCGACCTCCCACTGCTTATCCCCGGCATTGGCGCCCAGGGCGGCGACCTGCCGGCAACTGTCCAAGCAGCGGGCACAACCGCACCCATGCTTATCAACGCCTCGCGCAGCATTCTCTATGCTAGCAACGGGAGTGACTTTGCCGAGGCGGCAGCAGAAGCGGCAGCAAAACTCCACACGGAAATCAACCAAGCACGCGCGGCAGATTCGTAGGAACACGACATGTCGTGCCCCTACACCCTACCGTTCGCACTGAGCCCGTCGAGGTGCGCACACTCTCCGTTCGCACTGAGCCTGTCGAAGTGCGATCCAACAACCGGGCGGCAGTCACTCTGCATCCACACTAAGCCCGTCGCAGTGCGCACTCACTCCCCGTTCGCACTGAGCCTGTCGAAGTGTGAACGGGCATGGGCAGGGTTACAGGTGCTCTTTAACTTTCTCAGCCACCGAGCGGTTCATTTTCGGCGCGCTGGCCAGAGCCTCGACCGGCGCCTCCCGGATAGCGTCCACGCTCCCAAAGTGCTGCAGCAGTGCCACTTTCCGCTTCGTGCCAATGCCGGGCACCTTGTCGAGCAATGAACCAAACGTGTGCTTGGTGCGCACCGTGCGGTGGTACGTGATTGCAAACCGGTGGGCCTCATCGCGGACTCGCTGTAGCAGCTTGCGCGCCTCAGACCTTTCTGCCAGCTCGATTGGTCTCGATTCCCCAGGCACGAAGATCTCTTCACGCTGCTTTGCAAGCCCCAACACGGGAATATCGTGCAGGGCAAGATTTGCCAGCACCTCCAAAACGGCATTGAGCTGCCCTTTGCCGCCGTCGATCACGAGCAGATCTGGCTTTATTCCCCAAGTGTCTAAGGCATCGGCTT
>VXOZ01000408.1:0-2065 GCA_009839775.1 Chloroflexota bacterium
CGGTGGCGGCGCTCGAGCAACACGGCCCGCACCTGCCGATAGACACCGATAATGTGGCGTCGGTTGCCGTCTGCGAGCGCGCGGCGCAAGCCGCCCCAGAGAAACTGCTCTGCGCCCCACCGATTCACTACGGCTTCAACGAGCACAACATGGACTTTCCCGGCACCATCTCCGTGCAGGCGCAGCACTTTATCGACTACTGCTACGACGTTGCCGTGAGCTTTGCGCGCCACGGGTTCCCAATCGTCCTGTTCGTTAACGGGCATGCCTCCAACGACCCGCTGCTACAGGTGTCCGCCCGCCTCGCCACGTTGCACTCCACTGCCGCGTGCGCCCTCATCTCATATTGGGATTTAGCGAAAGAGGATGTTGAGGAGTGGCGCGAATCAGAATATCCGGGCGGCATGGACCACGCCGGTGAATTCGAGACCTCCATCTACCTCGCCCTCGATCCGGCGCGGGTGCAAATGGAAAGGGCCAAAGCCGACTACCGTGTCCGCACCACGTGGCACTACCGCGACCTCATGGGCGGTTCGCCGGTGAAGTACGTGGACTACCTCAGCAAGATGTCAAAAGACGGCACGGGCGGCGACCCCACGCTCGGCGCCGCCTGGAAAGGCGAGCGCATACTCGAAACGGTGAGCAAAGCCATCATCGAGGTCGTGGACGATCTACGCAGCTTACCCTACGGGCCTCGCGTAGACCACCACTGAGTGGCGCTGCAAGGCTGGGCCATTCACAGCGTCTCTCTACCGCTCCAATACCTCATTCACGAGTGATAGTCCTCGTTCGACCCGGTGCGGCCAGTCAGGCGCAAGGTGACGGACGGGGTTTGTGCACACTCTGAAGATGCACACCGCTTCCCGCAGGTTTAGCTCCCGCTCGTCCCACCCAAAGCGCGCCAGCGCCGCGGCACGGAAACGCGCGTAGTACTCACCGCTCGCCTTGGATTCGCGTTCGCCACCAAATGTCGCCGACCAGAGCATGTGTGCAAGAAAATTCCCAACGTCGAGCAAAGGATCGCCAAGACCGGTCTCCTCGAAATCCACGAGGGCGACTTTACTATCGGGGAGCTGGATGAGCTGATCGTCGTAGAAGTCGTTGTGGGCCAGGGACGAGGGGCGCCAGGACTCCACAAACGGATCAAGCACGCTTCTCGCGCGCCGGAGATGCTGGCGCGCAACATCATGGTCGCGGAGCACGTGCCGGAAGACACGCCGCGCCCGGCGGTAGGCGCCCCGCAGATTGAATGGCCGGTGTTCGTCAACTGCAAAGGGGATTTCCCAGAGCTGTGACAGGTTTTCCAGGATTGTATCAAAGTCCGGTTGCTGGCCTGTGCGGACAAGCCTGCGCAGATTCTTCCCTGGAATCTCAGAGAGCCACACGACGCCCCCTTCAGCCCAGCTACCCGCCAGCCGCGGTATCACAAAGTCCGTCTGGCCGGCAGTATCCCCTGCCTTGAGCAACCGGGGCAAACGGTTGAGCCGCATCGCACGTACGTAGAAGCGCACGTGGCCAACACGATGGCGCAAGACGGCATGGCCGGCGGGCCTGTAGCGCACGAGACTGACACGAACCCGCGACACAGAAGTCGCGAATACATAGCGGTTGAGGAGATTGCAAGCCGGTATGGCAGCGGCCACTTCTTTCAAACCCGGCAGGTAGCGGTCATCGGGATAGCGAAATAGGCGCGCAGGCCGGTCGCGGGCAAGCTCAACGGCAAACTGCTCCTGGGTGGCGAAGTCTTCCCAGTGCCACTCCACCACGTACGTGGCAACGGCGCTGCGTCCGGGATTGTAGCTCAACTGTCGGAAGCGAAGGGCGTGCGGTTGTTCAGCAGGCGAGCCGAACGACGCACAGTACGCGCGCCACACCCATTCTCCGCTAAAGAGGTAGGGGAAGTCTCCCAAGTTGGGGTCGTCGGGCAAAGAGACTTGCGGAAGCAGAGAAGGAGCAGCCAGAACGTCCGCCACAGCGCTACCGTTTCACGAAAAAGGTAACGGCTTCTTCGTTATATCTAGTCGCTATCGTCATCGCTATCTTCATCCGAGCCAGTGTCAAGGGG
>VXOZ01000408.1:2075-2551 GCA_009839775.1 Chloroflexota bacterium
GTCAAGGGGGGTGCTGTCCGTGGGATCGGTTGCGGTGACCGTCACTGACGTGCCGTCGTCTGTAGCGGTGGCGGTATCTGTCGCCGTTTGCTCGCCCGTAGCCGTGGCAGTTGCGGTAGCAGTGGCAGTGGCCGTAGGTATGTTCCGCGCGTCAGGAGTGTCATCCGTGCTCGTTTGCGTCGCAGATGCGCCGTCGTCGGTCGCTGTGGCGGTAGCCGTAGCCGTTTGGTCGCCGGTCCCGGTAGCAGTCGCGGTGTCTGTGGCAGTGCCCGTGCCCGTGATTTGATTGACCGGAGTATCGTCTGTTGCCGTGGCAGTTGCGGACAAGCCATCGTCGGTCGCCGTCGCGGTAGCGGTGGCGGTTTGGCTCCCCGTTGCCGTAGCGGTGGCGGTCGCGGTGTTTGTTTAGGTTTGGTGGTGCCATTGTGGAAAATGGCGACGATGATTGAGGGTTGTGGGAAAGGGGTGGGGGGAGG
>VXOZ01000376.1 GCA_009839775.1 Chloroflexota bacterium
GAGCCGACTAAAGCGCTGCCACCAAACTGACGAGAAGTAGTTGTCGGCAGCCGCCGCAATCGCGAGCCGCCAGCGTACCGACGCCGGCAGGCTCAGCAGGATTATCCCGGCGTCCAGCTTGAGATTGTGATTAGCAGCGTAGAGCACCGGCCCGGTAAGGCCGTCGAGGTTTTCCTTGCCCTCAACCTGAATCCCGTAGAGCAGCCGTATGCCAGGATTGACGATCACGGAGTGGAGCACAGCGCGCACGGTCCGACACCACCCCGCTCGGCTCCAGCCCGGAAACCGCTCGTCTTCGGCGGCGCTGCCCTGCGCCAGCAAGGTTTCCAAGTCCCCAACGGTCGTTTCCGGGTGCACCTGGGTCTCATCTATATAGACGCCGAGTTCCTGCTCGATCGCGGAGAGCAACTCGACCCGGCCCAGAGAATCCAAGCCGATATCCGCACCCAGAATGCTCTCTGCCTTCACGTCTGCGGGTGAGACTTCACAGATGCGCACGATCAACTGCTCCAGCGGCGTCATTTCGTCTTTGGCAGCCTCTGCCGGTGCTGCGGCAGCCTCGGATTTACCTTCCGCATCGGCAATGAGGCGCTCCAGCACGAGGTTTTTCTTCACCTTGAGCGTGTGCGTGCGGGGGAACTCCTCTTCCGGCCAGACGGTGAACCCCCTGATCTGCTGATGAGCGGCAAGTTGCGGGTTGACTTCCGCTACCACCGCGCCGCCATCGGCGCCCTCGTTTGGAATGAGCGCGGCGTGCACGTCCTCACCGCCGCTGGGGCTCGGCATCCCAACCACCACCGCATCCTGAATTGCCGGGTGGTTCTGCAGCCAAGGTTCGATGTCCTCCGGATAGACGTTCTGGCCGTTGGCCAAGACGATGAGGTCTTTCTTGCGGCCCTTGAAATAGAGGAAGCCGTCCTCATCGATGTGGCCCAAGTCGCCGGTCTTGTACCAATCGCCGTCGAACGATGCCTGCGTAATCTCCGGCTGCTGCCAGTATCCCGGCGTCACGTTTGGCCCACGCGTCTGGATTTCCCCGTCCTCCGCGATCCGCACCTCCTGGCCCGGCAGCACCTTGCCAAGGGCGTCCAGCTTCTTGTAGCGAAAACTGTTGCACGCAACAATCGGCGCCGCTTCCGTCGTCCCGTAGCCTTGCAGCACGATGACGCCCAGCGCCTCCCATTTCTCAGCCAGAGGAGGATCCAAACGCGCGCCACCGCACATCACAAACAACAGCTTACCGCCGAAGCGCTTATGCACCTTGCCAAAGAGCTTGCGGCGCAGCCACACCGGCAGGCGCGGCGCGATGCTGAGGATCTTGGCGAGTTGTTCCTTCTTGCCGGTGCGTTCCGCCTCCCGCTCGATGGCGTTCATGAAGAGTTCCAACGCCTGCGGCACGAGCACGATGCTGGTGATGCCGTTCTCCTGCATCGTCCGCACCAGGATGCTCGGTTGGCGGCTGGCGGGATACACCACGCGGCCGCCGCCAACGAGCGCCGCATAGAGGCCCACCGTCTGCTCCAGCATGTGACTCAAGGGCAAGATGGAGAGCAAGCGCCAGTGGGGCTGGGGTGCCACTTCCCGGCAGCCGGCAACCACGTTGGCAACGATGTTCCCGTGGGTGAGAATCACGCCTTTCGGCGCGCCGGTGGTGCCGGACGTGAACATGATCTCGGCAATGTCGTCTGCCGTTACTTCCACACGGGGCGACGGGGACGTTTCTTCGTGCACTATGCCTTCCAGGTCTTCGACATTCAGGTGCGGCAGCGCGTCTATCGCCGCGTTCTCCGGTGTGAACTGGGAGACGAAGGCAAACTTCGGGTCCGTCTGACCGAGCACACCGGCGACGAACTCCGGCGCGCTCCGAATGTCGAACGGCACTGCGATGGCGCCCAACCGCAGGCAGCCAAAGAGCGCGACCACCCACTCCGGTCGGTTCGGCGCCCAGATGACAACCCGGTCGCCCTTGGCAATGTCCTGCTCTTGCAAATAGACCGCCACCTTGCCGGAGGCTTCCCAAAGCTCGCGGTAGCTCCAGCTACGCACGCGGATGCCCGGCTTGATGACCAAGGCAGGAGAATCGCCAAAGCGGCTTGCCGCAGTCTCCAAGAGGTCGTTGAGGGTCTGCATGCCGCTCTCCTTAAGTATTCATCGGGAGATGATAATGCGAACTCTACGGCGTATTATACGCACCGCCTCGGCTGGTGAAAACATCGGTTTCGGGAAACCGACCGCGCTGTGGTACGGTTGAGAAGACGCAGTCCTGTGCAAGCGTGGCGCGGCTGAAGGTTACTTGCGCACGGAAGCGGGATACTACTTGGCGCAGGGAGTTCGCTAGATTAGTGCTGGACATTCCTTTCTTGGGGCCTATCACAATTGCTCCCGGGGTGTATCAATTGCGCGCGTTGGGTGCCCGTGTCACGGTGCTGGAAGCGCCTGACGGCGTGGTGCTCGTCGATACAGGCAGCCGGGGCAGCCTGCACGTCATAGCTGCCGGTTTGAAGGCGCTCGGCGTGGCGCCGGAGCAGGTGCGGCTCATAGCACTGA
>VXOZ01000033.1 GCA_009839775.1 Chloroflexota bacterium
GTCCTTGTGACCACCTCTTCCATCTCGTCCCAATACTGTGGCGGGTTGTCCGGATCCAGGCCCGCCTCCAGGTAGCTCTCCGTTCGCATGTACATCACGCGCAAGTCGGGGGCGTAGGTAAAGCCGTAGAGCGCGCCTTCCCAGTAGTTCTCGGCAAAGAGCGATTCCCAGTACTCGCTCATATCAAGGTTGGAGGTCTTGACGCGCGGCAAGAGGTCGGTTGCCACGCCGGTGAGCCCCCACTCAGGCGAGAACCAGTCACCGCCGGAAGCAACATCCGGCGAAGAGCCGGCCGCGGCCGCGGTCGTAATCGTGTTCCACAGGCTGGCCGGTGTGGAAGGCACTACACGGACGTTATTGTCGTATGCTTCGCGGAAGGCATTAGCGATCTCGCCGCCAAGGTCCGTGCTGAAGTCGAATCTAGTGGGACTCCAGACTGTCACCACACCCTCAACTGCACCCGGCTCCGTCATGGCCTCGGGCGCTTCGGCTTCCGGCTCCGCATCCGCTGGCGCCATTTCTCCTGCCGGCTGGACGCCGCAGGCCGCCGCCAGGAGCGTGGCTGCGCCAATCCCGGCTCCCGCCAGGAAACTTCGTCGCGAAACATGCGCTGTTTTCACTGTAGTCCTCCTTGATTGGAACTCAATACTGCCACGTGAGAAAACCCTACCACCCTGCACAAACATAGTCAATGACTCGGAACCATCGTATCCTGCTTAGCTGCAAACCACCTCAACTCTGCGCTCTGTCGTATGGAGATAACTGAAGGCAAGTGGGGACGTTTCGTGCTTCACATGAGGTCGCACTGAGTTGGTCGTGGTATGCACCACACCCGACCATTCTCGCTGAGCTTGTCGAAGTGCGAACGCCTACGTCACTGTTCGTGCTGAGCCTGTCGAAGTGCGAACGCCTACCTCACCGTTCGCACTGAGCTTGTCAAAGTGTGAACGGCATCGAATGCACTTTTCTCTTCTTCCATACACGTGCTTTCCCATGAGCCAAGCGCAAGGCTGAGAGCACAGGTATATACCCAATTCGGCGCCATTGGTATAATATCTACGGAGTAGTCCTCACACCCCCGGTTCAACGTGACCCATGCAAAGACTCTTCCGCAATCAAGAACGGCGCTTTGGCTTCTTGCCCGGCCGGCAGCGGCAACCGGACGTGCCCGATGAACTCTGGGAGAAATGCGCCGGCTGTGGCGAGATGATTTATTTGGCGGAGTTCGAGCAGAACGCTCACGTCTGCCCTAAGTGCGACCATCATGCCCGCCTGAGCGCGCGCAAGCGTGTGCAGTTCCTCCTCGATCCCGACACGTTCGTAGAGCGGGATAGCACTATGCGCTCGCAAGACATTCTGAACTTCGAGCGGCCCGAGCGCAGTTACGAGCAGAAACTCGAGGACGAGGCCGGCAAGGCCGGCATACCGGAATCCGTCATCTACGGCACCGGCACTGTCCGTGGCGAAGACGTGGTGCTGGCCGTCATCGACACCAACTTCTTCATGGCAACGATGGGCTCTGTGGTTGGCGAGAAGATCACGCGCGCCATCGAACTGGCGACGGAGACACGTACGCCCTTGGTCATCGTGGCGGCGTCAGCCGGCGCGCGCATGGAAGAAGGCTGTTTTCGCTCATGCAGATGGCCAAGACCTCCGCCGCCTTGACGCGACTGCACGAGGCCCGCGTACTTTACGTATCGGTGCTCACCGACCCGACTCTTGCTGGCGTTACTGCCAGCTTTGCCACCCTTGCCGACGTCATAATCGCTGAGCCGCAGGCCACCATCGGCTTCACCGGCCCGCGCCTCATCGAACAGATCACCCACGCCAAGTTGCCCGCCGGAACCCACTCAGCCGAATTCATGCTCGAGCGGGGTATGGTGGACTGCATCGTGCCGCGCAATGACTTGAGACGCACGCTTGCGCGCCTCATTGGTCTTTACTCCTTGCAGACAACCGACCCTTCCACCGACGGTATGCCGCCGATGAACGGCGGTGTGCAAGCAAAGGCTCCATCCTAAGCTATGGCCTACGAATTTGAACAAGAACTCATCGACCTGCGTGAACGCATCGAATCCATGGAGTCCGAGCTAAAGAACGGCGCGCCGGAAGATGCGGCGCAGGAGTTGAAGTCGCTCCGTACTGAACTGGAGCGGCAAACGGCGGACGTATTCGCCAAGCTTTCACCATGGGAGCGGGTGCAGCTTGCGCGGCACCCGCAGCGTCCCCGCACGCTAGACTTCATCCGCTATGCGTTCACGGACTTTGTGGAACTCCACGGCGACCGCCACTACGGCGACGACCTCGCCATTGTCGGCGGCCCGGCCCGCCTCAACGACACGCCGGTGATGGTATTGGGCCACCAGAAGGGCACAGATGCCCAGGATAACCAGCAACGTAACTTCGGCATGGCGCACCCGGAGGGCTTCCGCAAGGCGCGGCGGCTCATGCTCCAGGCTGAGAAATTCCGGCTGCCGCTCTTCACGTTCCTCGACATCCCCGGGGCCAGTCCTTTCCTAGCCGATGAGGAGCGGGGCCAGGC
>VXOZ01000455.1:0-1639 GCA_009839775.1 Chloroflexota bacterium
TGCAATAGTCGCGATGTATCATGGCAATTTAGGTACTTGACTATCTCGTCCGATAACACTTTGGCACTCTGACTGCCCATAGTAGGCGCGGCTTCCACAGTTCCGTCTTCGCCCAAGGCACGCGCCAAAATGGCGAGCGCTGCCTTGGGTTCCTTGTCTGTGTCAGGAACCATTCCTAACGCGTGGAATCCAAGGGTATCGGCGAAGACAAACGCTCCGCCATTGGGGTCCGGCAAGAACGGCGGAAACATGGCGCCGTCCAAGCAAGCGAACTCCGTCCGGATATCCTTGGCGCTCTGCCCTTGAACAAAGGCGGTATGCAAGACAAGATTATCGTATGCCGCATGCCAAGCCACCCTCAACGGATGGGCAGGAAGGACGATAACACCTATGGTGCGCCCGGCTAGCGATTGGACTTCGACAGTATTCGCCAAGGCTAGCGGTGGATCGCCGGATTCCAACAGCGTGGTCCAGGCCCGCAGATACTCCTGTACGAGACGGAATGCGCCGGCCGTCTCGTCATATACCTGACCAACTCCTCCAATTTCTGAAAAGCGTACAGCTAGGCCGCGGCAAGCCAACGCAGTTCGCTTCCATTCCGCGCTGCCGTCACCGTCGAATTGCTTAAACTGCGCATTTCCTGCGCGATCTCCATTGCCACGGACCTTGATTATCCATCGGCCGATCTGACCACCGCTTTCCACCCATTGATTCTCGACCTCGGCAATAAGCGATGGCCGGTAAACCCGAAAGCTCCTACGCCTGCCCTGTTCGACCGGCGTTCGCAACTGGACGAATCCCTTGGAGTCCACAGCCATAGAAGCCGACGGTGACGATGTAATCGTAGAAACAATTTCCCGGTTCCCGAATTCGGCCAGCCCCTCACTAAGCGTCCGAACTTTGGTTCCAACGCCACCGACCTCCTGTTCTGGTGTCTCTCCAAAGCGAACGACGAACTCCTCGCTCTCTTCTCGTTCTATATCGGCGCTGCCAATAACTTCTACTGTCACCGTAGCCGATAGCAAAGCATCCTCGTCGAGAAATGAGAAATCATCGTTACTGAAGCGACACTTCTCCCCTCCTTTTCGAGCTGAGTGTGTGAGCTCGCGAACAGCTAGCTCTTCTCCTTGGTCTGTTTGTACGATTACGCGGTATTCGGTAGCATTTTTCTCGAGATGCGGCGGATCAACTCTCCACCTGACCTCCAACGTGGAAAAGCGGCCACTTTGATCCGCATCCGGTCTCAAGACCAACGCAGGCGGCTCGTCCGCATCTCTGGCCTCAACAAGGCCAGACCATTTTGCGATGGTCCCCCGTTTATTACGCCAGGAGGTTAGTTGGATCCCTTGAATCTCTTGGGCCGGCTGTTCAGTACGCAGATTGCCAATCCATAGGTCTTCGTTTTCCGCAAGGCTTTCCAGTGCAACGAGTAACGGTTTTGTGTCCACCGAATGGAGAAAGCGTTCAAGATTTCCGATCTCCCTGTCCGAAGCTTGATCGAGGCGAACAGCCTCGATACGTGCAGCCGGCGGTAAGCTCGAAGCGGTCGGACCCAACAATCGTTCGACAAACATCCGGGAGGTGTTTAGGTCGTCCAAAGCGTCCGAATCCCTTCCTTCCAGAATCGACCACAGACCAA
>VXOZ01000455.1:1649-2525 GCA_009839775.1 Chloroflexota bacterium
GACCAAGTAGATGCAGATACGCGCCCGGCGGTTCATCCCCATTTGCGACCCGACAAAGAAAATCAAACTCGCTCCATCCTGACACGGCATATCTTCCCCCGTGCCCCCGTGCTTTCCTTATCGCCTGTTCCGCGTAGCGACGATTTGCCGTCGAGAACCGCTTTGTAATCTCGCTGCCCGCCAATTGACGTGCTACGCGGAACAAGCTGTCTTCGTCCACCTCCCTAGCGGCGCTGTAAATTCCGTCCATACCGGCGCCGGCCCGCTCTGTATCCACCAAAAGCAGAACGGCATCATTCTTCGCTTCTCGCATCTCGACCGCGCGGTCCGCGGCGACGGTCCTCATTTCGGCGCGCTCTTCCTCCGCGACACGCAAAGTTTGCCAACCAGGAGGATCGAAACACTCATCAGCCGCAAGCGCCTCCACCACATCTGGCGTCAAGCAACGCACAAAGGCCATGGCGCCCCGCTGGGAAACGCCAAGCACATTTTGGAATGCTTGGGAGAGCACCCGCCCGTGGAGATCGGTCCACTCCATGTCAGCTACCCGCCTTAGGTTCGAAGCGCGGCTGAAGCCGCTTCATTGCCTCGGCGTCATTCACGCCAATGAGAAGCCCCAGATCGCGCAGGCGCCGTTCGAGTACCATGCGGTTGGCACGTAGAAGGTCGTTGGAAATCGTCATGCCCACTGGTGCGGTATCAACATGAAACCCATAACGAGTACGAATTGCCTTAAGGAACTCTCGCAGCGAGAGCGACCGCACTCCAGGCTTGTTGCCGCTCGGAAGCAAATTGAGATGCGCAAGATAATCCAGAACTGAGTCGGTGAAGACCAGCGATCGAACATCCCGCTGTCGCCTTCCACTGCCGGTAATT
>VXOZ01000245.1:0-918 GCA_009839775.1 Chloroflexota bacterium
ACGCCGTCACCGCATGCGAACTCCTTTGGGGGCAATCATGAAAGCAACGCAGGACATCCTCATTAGGCCGCTGATTACGGAGAAGGGCACGCTGCTTGCGGACCAGAATAAGTATCTCTTCGCCGTGGCGCTCGACGCGACGAAGATCGACGTACGACGCGCGGTGGAACAGACGTTTGACGTGACCGTCCTTTCCGTAAATGTGGTGAACGTCCCAGGCAAGGAAAAGCGTTGGGGCAGACACCGCTATCGCACGTCGCGGTGGCGGAAAGCTATTGTAACCTTGCAGCAGGGTCAGACTATTGACCTGTTCAGCGGCGTCTAGGGAAGGATTAGCCAATGCCAGTCAAATCCTATAAGCCCACCACGCCCGGCCGGCGCGGCATGATTACGGTAGCGACCGATGATGTCACCAAGAAGAAGCCGGAACGGCGGCTTACCAAGGGCATAAAGCAGAAGGCCGGCCGCAACGCCTCAGGCAAGCTCACCGTGCGCCATCGCGGCGGCGGCCACAAGCGCAGGTACAGAACTATCGACTTCAAACGTGATAAGATAGGGGTTCCGGGCACGATTAAGGCGATCGAATACGACCCGAACCGCAGCGCACGCATTGCGCTGATCGCGTAGCTCGACGCGGAGAAGCGGTATATCCTGGCTGCGGCCAGGATGAACGTCGGGGACACCGTGGTTTCCGGGCCGGATGCGCCGATTCGTCCCGGCAACTGTCTGCCGCTGGGGAGTATCCCCGCTGGCACGGCGGTGCACAACGTAGAACTGCAGGCCGGACGCGGCGGTCAACTGGCGCGCAGCGCCGGTTCGTCGGTACAGCTCATGACGAAAGAGAGTGATTTCGCCGTCATCAGGATGCCGTCTGGAGAAATCCGGCGCGTGCACGTGAACTGCAAAGCAACGGTGGGC
>VXOZ01000245.1:928-2520 GCA_009839775.1 Chloroflexota bacterium
GGGCCAAGCAAGCAATGTCGACCATATGAGCACCACCACCGGCAAAGCGGGACGGGCGCGCTGGCGAGGTCGGCGGCCCACGGTTCGTGGCTCCGCCATGAACCCATCGGACCATCCCCACGGCGGCGGCGAAGGGAAAGCGCCCATCGGCTTGCCCGGGCCGAAGACCCCTTGGGGGAAACCGGCCCTCGGCCTGCGCACGCGCAAGCGCAAGCCCTCGGACAAGTTCATCTTACGGCGGCGTCATTCACGCTAAAGGGAGTCTCAGGATATGTCGCGGTCGCTGAAAAAGGGGCCTTTTGTCGAGCCAAAGCTGCTCAAGCGCATTCAGGCGATGAACGATACCGGGCAGAAACGCGTGTTGCGCACGTGGTCGCGCGCTTCCACGATCTTTCCGGATATGGTGGGACATACGATTGCCGTCCACGACGGCAGGCGGCACGTGCCCGTTTACATTACAGAGAACATGGTCGGACACAAACTGGGCGAATTTGCGCCAACCCGGCACTTTCGCGGTCATTCGCGCGAAGATCGGGCTACCCAGATTCGCTAATTGCTGAGGACAGCACGGATGCAAGTACAAGCAACAGCAAAGTATCTGCGGGTGTCGCCGCGCAAAGCACGGCGCGTTGCCGCTACGGTGACAGGCAGGCCCGCCGGGGAAGCGCTGGCAATCCTGCGTTTTCTGCCAAGCCCGACGGCACGCACGCTGGCGAAAGTAGTGCGCTCCGCCGTAGCGAATGCGGAAAACACCTATAACTTGGATCCAGCAGAGCTCACGGTAGCGAACGTGCTTGTAGACAAAGGTCCAGTATTTCGGCGGATCGATCCTAAGGCCCGCGGCCAATGGGGACTCATCAGACGCCGCACGAGCCATGTAACCGTAATCGTTGAGAACGAGGAGTACCTGAGCAGTGGGGCGTAAAGTTCACCCAGTCGGCTTTCGCTTAGGCTTCAACCGCACGTGGAGCAGCCGGTGGTACGCCGGCAAAGAGTATGCGACGCTTGTCGAAGAGGACAGCCGAATTCGCAAGATGGTGCTGGCGCAATTCGAGCAGCCGCGCGGGGGAACCACGGGCGGGAGACGCTCAAGCATGGGAGCCGGTATTTCCCAGGTAGACATCGAACGCGCCGGAACGACGATAAAGGTGGACATTCATACGGCGCGGCCCGGCATCGTCATTGGGCGCGGCGGCGCCGCCCAAGCCCAATTGCGCAAGGACCTGCGCGAGCTCACCGGTAAGAACGTTCGCACGAACATCATTGAAATCAGACAGCCGGAGACCAATGCGTACCTGGTTGCCCAAGCGGTGGCCGAGCAGTTGGAGCGGCGCGTTTCGCCCCGCCGCGCGATCAAAATGGCTGCCGACCGCGTGGTGCGGTCAGGCGCTATTGGCGTAAAGTTGATGGTTGGCGGTCGCCTCGGCGGCGCCGAGATGTCACGGAGTGAAAAGGAAATCCGGGGTACCGTGCCCCTGCAGACGCTCCGCGCCAACATAGACTACGGCTTTACGCAAGCGGTGACGACCTATGGGATATTGGGCTTGAAGGTGTGGATATACACCGGCGGCTTAACACCGGAAGAATTCTAT